>CAYHCM010000158.1:0-7847 GCA_964355045.1 uncultured Chitinophaga sp.
ACAAAACATGATTTGCTGAATCATAATCGGGTTTTGATACCTTTGCAATTTTAAACATATTGGAAGGTGCCGTTCGCGAATAGCTTTCAATATTGCATCGTTTTACCTTGCCATTTATAATATCATAATAGCCGCTATAATAAACTTTTCCCTTTTGTCTGCATGAATCAAAAAGGTTGAAATAGTTCAGATTATTATATCGTGATTCAAAATTGGTAGTATCGAAATTAATACTTTTTATTTCCGAGTTTGAAAATTGAATGGTCTTGCGGTTAAAACCAATAATTGAATTGAAATTACTGGTTTGTTTTGCTGAATCTATTTGAGTGGTTTCAAGATTTGATTTTTCAAATTTCCATTCTTTTTTGGTTTCATCAAATTCATAAAAATTGTAATTTTTTCCGTCGTTAACAGAGGCAAATTGTACATCAATATTTTTTCCGGGCTTTAATTGCACCTCTTCATTTCCGCTAAAGGCATAAAGCTCAAACATCCCGGCACTGGTAAAGGTACTTTTTACACCACCCGAATCGTACGTCATAGGTATTCCGCTTGCAAAAATGGAAAGAGGATCTAAATATTCTTTATACGAAACGGTGATATTTCCTTTTACTTCATTTCCGTTCTTATCTACGAATGCATCAGCCGGAATATCAATGATGGTGCCGTTTTCACGGGTTATTTGGGTGGTTTTTGAATTTTCTATAGTGTAAATTGTTTTAGGAAGAACCAGAGTTTTTATGGGTGGATTGGCCGCCGGATTTTTATGTTCAAAATTTGCACTTTCATCATTTTCGATGGTAGTAGTTGGTGCGGCAGGTTTAATAGATTGTGGGGTTTTAGTATAAGTGGTTTCCTGCCAATCAATGATTTGCTTTCCTCCCAGTTTATTTTGAATCATAATCTTTTCCTTATCGGGTAAAACACTTGTGTTGCCAAAATATTCAACCAAAATGGATTTATCATTTACCACAAAAAATTTAACGGAAAGGTCGTTTTCTATTTCCAAAAAATCGGGAATACTTTCTTCCGATTTGTATTTTTTAATGTCAATTAAATTAATTTTTGGCAGCGAAATAAATTCATTTACAGGTAAATCCATTTCTGCAATGGAAGGAATAGAAAGAGTTAAACTTTCCAATTTTTTTAATTTTAAAATATTATTTCTGGTGTCCAAAACAGTACTTAAAGATGTATCTATTAGTTCCAATGTTTTTAAATTTGGCAAATGGGCTAAAACATCAACCCAAAAAATGGAACTGTTATTAATCCACGAAAATTCTGTAAGCTGAGTTAAAGTATTAAAGACTTCTACAATCGCCTCCTGATCAAGGGGTGTTGAGTTATAAATTTTGAGAGATGTAAGGTTGGTGAGTTTTGATAAAGAGGGCAAATAATCGCGTTTGCCAAAGGAAATACAAAGTTGGTCAATGTTTTCATTTTTGGCTATTTCATTAATCAGTCTTTCCAATTTTTTAATATCAAACGAATCCGTTATGATAACTTTCGAAATTTGCGGGTACGATTTCCACTTTTTATAAAGTTTGTTTTCCTGGTTGGTTTTTGCATCAAATTGAATTATTTGAGCATTCTTTAAGTCTTTCAATGCCTCACTCACTGATAAATAGTTTTGAGCATTTACTAAGTTTGAAAATAATTGAAATACGATTAGTACGGAGAAAATGAAGAAATTTCGCATGGGTTTATAATTTTAATTACTTTTTAATAACGTTAATCATTAAGACTTTATTTTAGGCCATAAAGTTACCGATTAACAGAAACAGGGTTTAAAGAAGTTATAAATTAGATAACCCTTATTATTCCACGTTCAATTAATTATTTTTGCACCATTACAAAAAAAATAAGAATGCAATTTGAATTAACCGAAGAACACCTTATGATTCAGCAGGCAGCCCGCGAGTTTGCCCAAACTGAATTGTTGCCCGGTGTAATAGAACGTGACAATGAACAAAAATTTCCGATGGCGCAGGTTCGTAAATTAGGCGAATTGGGTTTTCTCGGAATGATGGTTTCGCCCGAATATGGCGGAGGTGGAATGGATACCGTATCCTATGTATTGGCTATGGAAGAAATTTCGAAGGTGGATGCATCGGCATCGGTGGTCATGTCGGTTAATAATTCGTTGGTTTGTTGGGGTCTTGAAACCTTTGGAACGGAAGAACAAAAACAAAAATATCTGATACCCTTAGCACACGGAATTATTCATGGTGGTTTTTGTTTATCGGAACCTGAAGCCGGTTCGGATGCCACATCCCAACATACCTTGGCTGAAGATAAAGGCGATTATTATTTATTAAACGGAACCAAAAATTGGATAACCAATGGTAATACCGCTGATACGTTTATTGTAATGGCTCAAACCCATCCTGAACTGAAACACAAGGGCATCAATGCATTGATTGTGACTAAAGATATGCCCGGTTTTATAGTTGGCAAAAAAGAAGATAAATTGGGAATACGGGGAAGTGATACCCATTCATTGATGTTTCAGGATGTGAAAGTACCCAAAGCCAACCGCATTGGTGAAGATGGTTTTGGTTTTAAATTTGCTATGAAAACCCTGAGTGGAGGCCGTATTGGTATTGCTTCGCAAGCTTTAGGAATTGCTTCCGGAGCTTATGAATTAGCCCTTAAATATTCGAAAGAACGCAAAGCTTTTGGCACCGAAATAAAAAACCATCAGGCCATACAATTTAAATTGGCCGATATGGCTACCGAAATAGAAGCAGCCCGTTTGCTTTGCCTTAAAGCCGCATGGATGAAAGACCAACACCTCAACTACGACCGGGCCAGCAGTATGGCTAAATTATTTGCCAGCGAAGTTGCTATGCGAACAACTGTAGAAGCCATTCAAATACACGGCGGCTATGGTTATGTAAAAGAATACCACGTAGAACGCCTGATGCGCGATGCCAAAATTACCCAGATTTATGAAGGCACCTCGGAAGTGCAACGGGTGGTGATAGCAAGGGATATATTGAAGTAAACCATTGTCTTAACCGCTGATTAAGCGGATTTTGGGGGATTTTTCTGATTTTTATTTTCTATAATTTTCATCCTTGTGTAATCCTTTAATACCGATATGGTATTTGTATTAGTCCAATATTATTTAAGTTGAAGATGGACTTAACAACTACCCTATCGGTATTAACCTCTTCTAAAATTCTTGATTACAATTTTATTGTACATTTGATAAAAAATTAACAAGCATGAAACGGATCGTTTTATTGGGGTTTATAGTTTTTGTTGTGCCGGTATGGATGGTTTCCTGTAACCGCTTCGGTGGTAGCTCTGATTTTATTTGGACTTATGAATTAAAAAGTATTTTATATAAACCGGATAAGTTAGAACGTTATTCGGAGAATGACACTACCGTTGAAGATTCTGTCAGATTCATACTAGGCTTGGATAGGATAGAGGTTGCAATTTTTATAAAAAATAGCAACTCATATTCAGTGATGGCTTGTCAAAATGAATTTCCTCAACAAAAAAATTATGTGAAATCTTTAGGAGCTGGATTTGTAATAAACCAGGATTTGAAAAATATAGATACTAGCCTAATGCAATCACTAAGAGTTTGCAACTATCAATGGAAAGGCTGCTCAAAAAGTTGGCACATCTATAAAGAGGAATTAATTAATAATATTAAAGGTGATTATAATTCGGGAAAGGAAGTTTATATAAAGATTCCTTTTTCTCATAAAAATATAAACCTTCAAGTGCTAACCTGGGCTATTAAAGAAAATGGAGATACGTTAAGAGCCATTAGCCAAAGTGTTTTTTGCAAATAGGGTCCTTTAAACTTTGGAAAAGTTTTGGAACTTTTCCAAAGTTATTTCCAATGGGGAAAAAAATTTTATTTTATCTTTGATAAAAATTTAAAAGTAATGAAACGAATTGCTTTATTGGGGTTTATCTTTTTTGTTGTGCCCGTAATTTTTATGGCTTGTAATCCCTGTTCTCAATCTCTTAAAGATTATCCCAAATACCGGACTTACTCAATAATTGAAAACCAAATATTTAAACCGGATTCAATGAAGGTGTATTTGGAGAATGATACTTTATTTGAAGATACAATACAGCTAAAAATAAAGCTAAGTTCAAACTATTTTTCTTTGTTTCAAAAACAAAAACATTACAATAATTATGCTTTAATGGCCTGTGATCCGGCAGAACCACGTGAAAAAAATAGTATTAAATCGTTCTTTTTTGGCTTAGCTATAAATGGAAATATACAAAACCCCGATACTGTCTTACTAAAATCTATGGAATTGAATATTTATGGTTCAGGTTATAAGTGGCAGAATGAAAAAGATAAATTTCTTGAAAATTTTAACAGTCACGAACAACAATACTTCAATCTCCAGTTTATATCGCCCCATAATTCCTCAAACATCCAATTTGTAACATGGGCCATAAAAGAAAATGGTGATACCTTAAAGGCTGTTAGTCAAAAGGTTTTTTGTAAGTAATTTCATTTAACTTTCGAAAAGTTTTGGAACTTTTCAAAAGTGTTTAGTAATGAGAAGAAGCAAATTTAAAATTTCCAATCGTTGCTTATCGGAATCGTTACTTTAAAAGCTGTAATGAGCGATAAGTCAAATATTGGGGGTGGGTTGTTATTTTCCATTAAATATTTTTTTGCTGTGGCAATTCCAAAATTAAACTTGTTAATATAACCCAGTGTTTTAAGAGCCTCAGCTATTTCCAGGTTTCTGTAATCACTTAAATTCGGAAAATTGCTTTCGTTTACCTGACCAAATAAATAACTCGGACTTTTTATTTCAATCCTATCTGTAAATTCATAAATCAAAATCGGGGCATTCGATTCGTAATTGCGATGGATAATGGCATTAAAAATTAATTCGCGTATAGCCCAAAGCGGGTAGTTGTAAATAATTTGTTCTTGCATACTATCCGGTTTTTGTAACAGACTTTTCCTGATAATTACCGTTTGGATAAATTCATCAATATTTAACAAATCCAAACAAAGACATTTCTTAAACTCTTTTTCAAATTCTATTCCCGGAATTATCTCTGTTCCCGGAATTTTTACATATTGAATATAGGCACCGGGAATAAAATAAGTAGGCTTTTCGGCAAATAATAAAATACCTGCATGGGTTGGGCAATCGTGCAACAAATCATAAAATCGCAATGAGGCTAATTGGTGTTTTATATCCCGGTTATTTTGCTCAAGTGTTTCTTTATCTATGGCTTTGGGTAAATAAAATGTCTTAAACAAATCTATATTTATATCCGAAAGGGAAGAACCAAAACAAGGCATTGTATCGAATGTTTTAGCCATTGAACTCCTTCTTTCAATAAGCATACGTTCCTCTTCCACGGTTGCCTGACTTTTTCTTGGACCAATTCTGATCCAACATCGTCCATCGTATCTTACCGGCGGATAGGGCGAAGGTTGAACTTCGATAGCTACAACATCTCCGCCATCTATTTTATGAACCTCGCTTACCACTATTGATGGCTGAGGTAATACGTTCCCATTTGATTTTATATTTCCTATTTTTTGTAAATCTTCGTCTCCGATACGTAATCCTTTAACCGTTCCATCATCGTTCACCCATAGCAAAATATAGCCCGGTTTTTTATGATTTGGAAAATCATTTGAAAATGCAGACGTTACCGGCCCCAATTTATCCTCCCTAAAAGATGTGGTTCTTTCTACTCTGTCAGACTCCAAATCTTTTATAAGTAATTTTATTTCATCTAATGATAGCATTTTTCGACTAATAAATTCGTCAAAGATACAATTTACAGCTTTTGCATAAATTTATTCCTTTACAATCTTCCCTCTTTTATTTCCTCCACCACCCCCGGATCCAGTAATGTAGTCACATCCCCAATATTGTCCAATTCCCCTTCCGCTATTTTCCTCAATATCCGCCTCATAATTTTTCCGGAGCGGGTTTTGGGAAGGCCATTTACAAACTGAATTTTATCAGGTTTGGCAAAAGACCCTATTTCTTTGCTTACAATTTTTAAAATTTCTTCACGGGTTTTGGTTTCATTTTCCGGAAATTTTTTACAAATAACATAGGCATAAATTCCCTGTCCTTTAATATCATGAGGATAACCAACCACGGCTGTTTCTATCACATCGGGGTGCAGGTCAATGGCATTTTCCACTTCCGCTGTTCCAATGCGATGGGCTGAAACATTGAGCACATCATCCACTCTTCCTGTAATCCGGTAATGTCCATCCATATCGCGGAGGCATCCATCGCCGGTAAAATAGAGATTTTTGTAGGTATCAAAATAATTAATCCGGCAACGTTCATGGTCGCCATAGGTGGTTCTTAACATACCGGGCCAGGGGAATTTTATACATAGATTTCCGCTGACATTATTTCCCAAAATTTCTTCTCCTTTATCATTTACAAAAACAGGTTGAATTCCCGGCAAGGGCAACATGGCATAGCTTGGTTTTGTTGGGGTAATTCCTGCAATAGGTGAAATCATAATTCCACCGGTTTCGGTTTGCCACCAGGTGTCGGCTATGGGGCAATTGTTGTTTCCAATATTTTCAGAATACCAATGCCAGGCTTCTTCATTGATGGGTTCACCAACAGTACCTAATTTGGTAAGGGAACTTAAATTTTTATTTTTTACAAAATCAAGTCCGGCCTGCATCAGGGAACGAATGGCAGTGGGAGCTGTATATAAAATATTGACCTTATGTTTGGCCACAATATCCCATAGCCGCCCTGCATCCGGAAAGTTGGGAACCCCTTCAAACATAAGTGAAGTAGCCCCGTTGGCCAAAGGCCCGTAAATAATATAACTGTGGCCGGTAACCCAGCCAATATCTGCGGTGCAAAAGAAAATTTCGTTGGGCTGATATTGAAAAACATTTGCGAATGTGTAACCTGCAAACACCATATAACCACCGCAGGTATGCACTACCCCCTTTGGTTTTCCGGTGCTGCCGCTTGTATATAAAATAAAAAGCATATCTTCGGAATCCATAATTTCGGCAGGGCATTCTAAATTTGCGTTTAATATTTCATCATGCCACCAAACATCGCGGTCGGTTTTCATCTCAACTTCAGCTTGAGTTCTTGCCAAAACAATTACTTTTTTTACCGATGGACAACTTACCAAAGCCTCATCTATTATAGGTTTCAGAGGGATTTCTTTTGCACCGCGAAATGCTCCATCAGCAGTAATGACCATATTGCATTGGGCATCCTGAATTCTATTGGAAATGCTGTGGGAACTAAAGCCACCAAAAACCACCGAGTGAATGGCTCCAATCCTTGCACAAGCCAATACCGCAATGGCAAGTTCAGGAACCATGGGCATATAGATACAAATGCGGTCGCCTTTTTTGGCTCCGTTGTTTTTTAACACATTGGCAAATTGGCAAACTTCAGAATGAAGTTGTTTATAGGTTAAAGTCCGGGTCGGCTCATCCGGGTTATTGGGTTCCCATATAATAGCGGTTTTATTTCCCAACGTTTCCAGATGCCGGTCGAGGCAATTTTCGGTAATGTTTAATTTTCCTCCTTCAAACCATTTTATTTTTGGTTCTTTAAAATTCCATTCCAAAACTTTGTCCCAAGGTTTTTCCCATTTAAAATTGGATGCAATTTCAGCCCAAAAGGCTTCGGGATTTTCAAGGCTAAATTTATAAATTTCCTCGTATTCGGTGAAAGATTGGATTTGGTAGTTCATGATTTTTTCTTATGGCAAATATATACCTTAGTAGAAAATATAACACCGCACTAAAAACCTTATTAGCTTATTTTAAATAGAATAAGGTAATAAGGTTTGGGCAACTTCTAATTGTTTTCTACTAAGTG
>CAYHCM010000159.1:0-7843 GCA_964355045.1 uncultured Chitinophaga sp.
TTAAAAACGTGTGTCCTAAGAATACTACTTCGTTTCGTTTTCTTATTCCACTCTTGTTTTCGTTGACTTTGAGTTTCATCCTGTTTTCTATCACTTC
The DNA here is from genome assembly GCA_964355045.1 of uncultured Chitinophaga sp. Lineage (GTDB taxonomy): Bacteria > Bacteroidota > Bacteroidia > NS11-12g > UBA9320 > JABWCE01. The sequence continues at coordinate 98 of CAYHCM010000159.1, forward strand.
TGTGATTTTCAGTTTTACTTTCTCTGCTTTCTCCTGGTGATTTACAAAGATGAGCATGTCATCGGCATAGCGGACAAAACTGAGATTGCGCCTGTGTAGTTCTTGGTCTAACTCATCTAATACAATGTTCGATAATAGCGGACTAAGTGGACTTCCTTGCGGTGTCCCTTGTATCCGTTGCTCTACCATTCCATCTCTTAAAATGCCGGTTTGTAAAAATTGATTAATTAGTCGTAGGACTTTCTTATCTCCTATTCGTGTGCTAAGCAGCCACATCAGGCGGTCGTGATTGACCTTGTCAAAGAATTTCTCCAAGTCTATATCTACGATGCTTATTTTACCTTCCATCACGTATTTTGTTGCCTGTTTCAAGGCTTGATGTGCGCCTCTGTTGGGGCGGAATCCAAAACTGTTGGGGCTAAATGTAGGGTCGTAGATTTTCATCAATTCCTGCGAAACGGCTTGTTGTACCATTCTATCTATGACGGTGGGGATTCCAAGTTGGCGTGTGCCTCCTTGGGGTTTGGGTATGAGTACTTCCCGAGTGGCTTGGGGTTTGAATGTTCCGTCTTTGAGTTGCTCTGATAATTGGATAATGTTTTTACTCATCCATGTTTTGAGTTCACTTACTGACATCTTATCTACTCCCGCACTTCCACCATTTCGTACTACCTGTTTACAGGCTTCTTGCAGATTCGATGGATGGGCAATGCGCTCCATCAAATCTTTTGTCCGATGTCGTTCTTCTGTGCATACAGAAAGCCATGTAGGACTTACCTCCCCCCTGTCTCCATACCATACGGGTACTTCCATAGGGAATAGGCTGTTGTTTAAACCGCATTCTTTTTGTCCAGCAAACTTCATCTGGGTTCACAACATTTGTCTCGTCCTTGCATAATTGCTTTAACTTTTACTATTTCACTAAAAAAAAAACATCAGCTTTGAGGATTCAGCCCTTCGCTCCACCCTCATTACAAAGGCTTCTTCGCTACTATGGCTTCTGCTGACTTCTGTATAGATTCTCTGCTTCACCACTTCGCTCGGAATCGCCTCGGATATTCTATACAGACCTCCTACGGTAAACTCATCTCTCTTTCCCTGTAACTGACATAATTTACTACCTCTGTCTTACGTCCAACTGTAGGGCTTTGCAGTCTAATGCCCACTAACCCACAGAGTAAGCCTTATATTATGTTTCTGTGCGTTCAGTCACAGTTTTGCCGCCAGCTTCCTTCAGATTCTACCTCACGATAGACACCCTTGCTTTTGGCTAACGATTCCCATTGGCAGGCTCGTTCGGGATTTGCACCCTATAGAAATATGGTATGCGTAGCGCACAATTAAAAGCCCGTTTTGTGTAAAACAAAACGGGCTTTTTTATTTTTTGAAATCACTAAAGTTATTCCTTAATACATAAATAGAATTACCTTTGTTATTCAATGTCTGACAGATATTTAAAACGCGGTGTATCATCGCAAAAAGAAGACGTTCACAAGGCTATAAAAAATCTTGATAAAGGTCTTTTTCCAAATGCCTTTTGCAAACTTACGCCTGATTATTTAGCCAACGACCCCGACTGGTGCACTATTATGCATGCCGATGGAGCCGGTACAAAATCAAGCCTTGCCTACTTGTATTGGAAAGAAACCGGAGACATTTCTGTTTGGCGCGGTATTGCTCAGGATGCTATAGTAATGAATCTTGACGATATGTTGTGTGTTGGTGCTACTGATAATTTTTTACTTTCAAGTACTATTGGCCGCAATAAATTTAAGATACCCGGCGAGGTAATTTCTGAAATTATAAACGGAACAGAAGAGTTCTGCAATTCAATGCGTGAATTTGGCATACATATATATAATATGGGTGGTGAAACTGCCGATATTGGAGATTTGGTGAGAACTGTAGTGATAGACTCCACTTTTGCCGCAAGGATTAAACGAGATGAAGTAATTGAAATAAATATTAAACCGGGAAATGTAATAGTAGGTTTGGCTTCGTATGGCAAAACAACTTATGAAAAGGAGCATAATGCAGGAATGGGTAGCAACGGACTTACTTCTGCCAGACACGATTTATTAAATAGCTTCTATAAAAATAATTATCCTGAAAGTTTTGATTCATTAGCCCAAAGCGATTATTTCTATTCAGGTAAATTTAAGCTGACTGACAAATTACCTGAAACCGATTTAACTATTGGTAAATCAATTTTATCACCTACACGAACTTATGCTCCTTTATTAAAGGAGGTGATAAATAAACATCGCAAAAAAATTAATGGCATCATACATTGCACCGGTGGCGGCCAAACCAAAGTAATGAAGTTTGTAAATAATATAGAAATTGTAAAAGACAATTTGTTGATAGTGCCTCCTTTATTTAAAACAATTGAGGAAAATACCGAAACAGAAGCTAAAGAAATGTTTGAAGTTTTTAATATGGGACATAGGATGGAAATATATACCGACGAAAAAACTGCTGCCGATATAATTTCCATTGCAGTAACTTTTGGTATTGAAAGTCAAATTATTGGACATTGTAAATCTTCTGAAAGTAAAATATTAAAAATTATTCATGATAATAAAGTTTTAATTTGGAAATATTAAAAAAATAAATATACATTTGAATTCTAAAAATAAAAAAAAATTGATATGAAAAAATTATTAGTATTAGCAGCAGTGGTTTGTTTAGCTTTGTTTTCCTGTAAAAAGGGAACTGGTGAAGATGACCCAAACGATCCAGCAAATCAAAATTTAGCTCCTACTACTCCAATGAATATTGTTGGAGTTTTAGAAGATTTTACCGGTGTACGTTGTGGTTATTGCCCTGATGGTCACGTTAGAGCTAAAGCTATTGAAGATGCAAACCCGGGTAAGTTTATTATTATTGCCGACCATTCAGGTGGTTATGCCGCCCCTGCTGCAGGTTGGGCTAATTTTACTTCTTCAGGTGGAAAAGCTGTTCATGATCAGGCAAATCCTGCAGGATATCCAGCCGGAACCATTAACAGAATGACTTGTTTAAGTTTGGGTGTAAATCCAATGGATCCAGCCCGTAGTAATATGACTATGGACAGAGGTCAGTGGGTTAAAGCTGTAGCTAAAGTTATCGCAATGCCTTCTCCTGTGAACATTGGAGCAAAGGCTGTTTATGATGCAGCGGCCAAAGAATTAGCGATTACCTATGAATTGTACTATACTGCCGACGAAACTGTACCTAACAGTGTTAACATTGCTATTTTGCAAAGCAATTTATTCTCAAAGCAATCAGGTGGAACTCCTGACCCTAATAAATATGAGCAAAAGCATGTATTAAGAGAATTGCCTTTAGGCGATTGGGGAGAAGTTATTACTTCGCCTACCACCAAAGGTTCACGAGTAAAATACAAAACTTACTACTATGCAGTTCCTGATTTTTATAACGGTTCTAATGCAATAACAGGCGGTGGTGCCGGTGTTGCTAAAGACATGAAAGTGGTAATATTTGTTACAAGAGGAAAAAAAGAGATAATAAGTGCTCTAAAGGTTGATATTAATTAATTTTTTTACATAGATTATAAAAAAAGGGAGCTGCTATCAGCTCCCTTTTTTTATTTATAAATTATTTTTTTCAATTTCGGAGGTACTAAACCATGTAATAATACTGTTATAAAATGTACACCTAAATAAACCAATATGGTTCGTTTGTTTTTCTTATTTTTATTTCTATGGTCATCCATTTCCTTATCTGCCCAAATCAGTAATGATTCCATACAAAAAATACTGACAGGTACCGAAGCCCAAATAAATTATTACACCAAAAATCCTAAACTTTTAAACTCGCTTGCCTTAGCTTCCATTACATTTCATATTGAAATTTTGAAATCGGTATATGCTTATAAATATGAAAACAGAAGCTATTTTAAAAAAGTGAAGTATTTGGATAGTTGCTTTACTCTTTTAAAAGTCAAAACAAATAATATAACGATAGATTCAACTGCGTCCGAAAAAATTATTTGCCAGGTGGAACGTGTATTTAAAAATAGAGAAGGAGAAATAATAGGGCTAAAAATAGAAAATCAAAACTTGCGAAAGCAAAATTACTACCTGCGTATGGATACAATACGTTGGAGCGATAGGTGCAGAAAAGCTAAAGAAAATGAGGTGAAATCAAAAATCCAAACTAAAGCCTTTGAAAAAAGATTGAAATTATACGAACATGGAACTTACTGGGGGCTAAGTTTGGGATTTAATTATTTTTTTAACAACCCACCCAACTATTATATAAAACCTGATAGTACAATAGGAACTATCGGAACACCAAAGGGAGTTAGCTTTTTGGTATCGGCCATTATTGGATATAAATTTAACGAAAAACACAGTTTTATTTTTAATGTTCCATTAGGCGATTTTACCCGCAATTCACAAAATGCCATTGGGCTTTTTAATCAAAAATTAGCCGGAGGTTTGGGCTATGGTTATCATATTTCAGGGGTTTCAATTATTGCAATTATTAATGTTAGCCCTTATGAAAAATTAGCCCCTGAATTATTGGATGGTAAAAAAATAGAAGGGAATGTTTATTCTAAAATTGACTTGAAAGATTATCCTACAAGCACGGCTTACAGCCCCAGTTTTACCTTGGGAATGAGTTATAATTTTGTGGGAAAACCGGCTTTGAATGCGACGACGACGGAATGAAAAAACAAAAAACAAATAATACTCGTAATTACTCAGCAGCATAAACTGGGAAGTAGGGCAATTATTAATGATTCGAATATAGAGGTTACTTCCAAAAAATCCCCCTAACCCCCCGCCTGAGGCGGGGGAATCTGGACACCGATAATTTGCTCACCCAACTACTTCGTTAATAATACAGGCGCTGTGTTTTAACTTATACTCAAGCACCAAATTTTTTAAAATATCAAAGCGACATCCAAATGAAATTTGCTCTTTGAATCTTGAGATTTATTTGAAATTTGGGATTTGGAATTTGGATTTTTAGAAAAGTAGCGTCCCCAACAACCGTTCAGCTTGTTCAACAGATATTCCCTTTCGTTCCGCATAATCGGCCACTTGGTCTTTACCAATGCGGCCTACCGAAAAATACTTGCTTTGAGGATGGGCAAAATAAAACCCCGAAACCGAAGCCGCCGGAAACATGGCAAAACTATCCGTTAATTTTATCCCGGCATTTTCTTCAACATTTAATAAATTAAATAATTTTTCTTTTTCAGAATGTTCGGGGCAGGCAGGATAACCCGGTGCCGGACGTATTCCACGGTATGTTTCCTTTATTAAATCTTCGTTGGTTAAATTTTCATCTTTGGCGTAACCCCAATATTCGGTTCTTACCAATTTATGAAGATATTCGGCAAAGGCTTCAGCAAACCTATCGCCAATAGCTTTTACCAAAATGCTGTTATAATCGTCGTGGTCATTTTCAAATTCTTTGGCCAGTTCATCAATTCCAATACCAGCTGTAACAGCAAATAAACCGATGTAATCATCCCGATTGCTATAGGAATCAGCGACAAAATCTGACAAACAAATATTTGGGATCCCTTGCCCCATTTGCCGTTGCTGACGCAAAAAATTAAAAGTGGTCATTTCTTCGGATCGGGTTTCATTTTTATAAACCACTATATCATCGCCCTTACCTGCAGCAGGAAAAATTCCAAAAACCCCGTTGGCAGTAAATTTTTTGCCTGCAATAAGTTTATCCATTAAATCATTTGCATCGTTGAAAAGTTTTGTGGCCTCTACTCCTACTAATTCATCACTTAATATTTTCGGATATTTACCGGCCATTTCCCAGGTTTGAAAAAACGGAGTCCAATCAATTACCTCCCTAAGAATTGAAAGGTCAAAATCTATTAAACTTTTTACTCCTAAAAAATTTGGCTTATCCGTTATAGTTTCATCTAACTTAAACTTGTTTTCTCTCGCTTGTTCAAGAGTCAAAATAATTTTATCCAATTGCCGCAAGGCATGATTTTCGGCAAGGGCTTTATATTCGGTTTTTATTTTTTGAACATATACATCCCTCGTTTCAGGGCTTATTAAATTTCCGGCTACCGGCACGCTTCGGCTTGCATCCAGAACATGAACCATAGGGCCATCATATTCCGGAGCTATTTTTACCGCGGCATGAATTCGGGAAGTAGTAGCTCCGCCAATTAATAACGGAGTTGTAAATCCCTGGCGTTTCATTTCCTTCGCCACATGAACCATCTCATCCAAACTAGGTGTTATCAAACCGCTCAGCCCTATTATATCGGCATTAATTTCTCTGGCTTTTTGTAATATTTTTTCACAGGAAACCATCACCCCCATATCCACAATTTCATAATTATTACACGCCAGCACCACTCCAACAATATTTTTTCCAATATCATGCACATCGCCTTTTACCGTTGCCATCAAAACCCTTCCGGCTCCCCGGTCTTCCTTGCGTTCGCCTCCCAAAGCGATTAATCTTTCTTTTTCAGCCAATAAAAATGGTTCCAGATAAGCTACCGATTTTTTCATAACCCTTGCGCTCTTTACTACCTGGGGTAAAAACATTTTTCCGCTTCCGAATAAATCTCCCACTACATTCATTCCCGCCATCAAGGGACCTTCAATAACCAAAAGTGGTTTGCCAAGTTTTACCCGGGCTTCTTCGGTATCAATATCAATAAAATCGGTGATTCCCTTTACCAACGCATGTTTGAGGCGTTCTTCCACATCCGTATTTCGCCACACCAATTCCTCCTCTACTTTTTTACCTTTCGCTTTTACATTTTCGGCAAATTCAATTAGCCTTTCGGTAGCATCCTGCCTCCTATTTAGCAATACATCTTCTACCCTTTCTAACAATTCTTTAGGAATTTCGTCATACACTTCAATCATACCGGCATTCACAATTCCCATATCCATGCCGGCTTGTATGGCATGATATAAAAAGGCCGAATGCATGGCTTCCCTTACCGTATCATTGCCGCGAAAGGAAAATGAAATATTGCTGACTCCTCCGCTAACCTTTGCATGAGGAAGATTTTCCTTAATCCAGCGAGTAGCTTTTATATAATCCACCGCATAATTATTATGCTCCTCCATTCCGGTGGCGACTGTTAAAATATTGGGGTCAAAAATTATATCGGATGCCGGAAATTTTACTTTTTTTGTTAAAATATCATAACATCTTTGGCAAATAGCAATTCGTCGTTCGTAGCTATCGGCTTGGCCATTTTCATCAAAAGCCATTACCACTGTGGCTGCTCCATAGCGTTTTACCAATTTTGCCTGACGAATAAATTCTTCTTCGCCACCTTTAAGACTTATAGAATTTACAATTCCTTTGCCTTGCAAACATTGCAAACCCGCCTCTATTATTTCCCATTTGGATGAATCCACCATTATCGGAACTTTACAAATATCAGGTTCGGCTGCAATCAAATTCAGGAATTTAGTCATAGCAGCTACCCCATCCAGCATGCCTTCGTCCATGTTTACATCTATAACCTGAGCACCATTTTCAACCTGTTGACGGGCTACCGAAATAGCTTCATCGTATTTTTCATTAAGAATTAATCGGGCAAATTGCTTGGAACCAGTAATATTGGTTCGTTCACCAATATTCATAAAATTGGTTTGGGGGGTAACTATAAGCGGCTCAAGTCCGCTCAGGCGCATGTATTGGTGTATGGTTTTCAAATAATTTTATTTGTTAGATCGTTTATCGTTTTCTTGAACATTGAAAATTGAACATTGAACATTGATTATT
>CAYHCM010000160.1:0-7787 GCA_964355045.1 uncultured Chitinophaga sp.
GGTTTTTTAAATCAAGACCTTCTATCCTATGAAAGCAATGAACCGATTGTGAATGTAGCCATGCAGGCATTTGAAAGGCAATTATTTTTAGAATCTGAGATTGATAAACTTTTAAAAATTGTAGAAACCGATTATTCCGAAGATAATCTTCATAAATTGGGCGAAATGCAGGAAGAGTTTTTGCATAGCGATGGCTATGATATTCGGTATAAAACGGAAGAGATACTGGAAGGTCTTGGATTTACCACTGCCGATTTAAAACGTCCATTATCTGAATTTTCGGGAGGATGGCGAATGAGGGTGATGCTTGCAAAAATGCTGTTGATGAAGCCCCAATTATTATTGCTTGATGAGCCTACGAATCACCTGGATTTACCGAGTATTGAATGGTTGGAAACCTATTTGACTGGTTATGAAGGAACCGTAATTATTGTTTCTCACGATAGATATTTTTTGAACCGAATGGTTACCAAAATTGTTGAAATTGCCAATCAAAAAGTTTACCAATACACCGGAAATTTTGAAGAATATTTGGAACAAAAAGTGGAACGGGATGATTTGCAAACCCGACAATACGAAAACCAACAGGATTATATACGGCAGCAGGAACGATTTATTACACGATTTAAGGCCAAAGCCAGCAAGTCAACGTTGGTACAAAGCCGCGTTAAAATGTTGGATAAATTGGATTTGGTAGAAGCAGTCGTTCAGGACAATTCCAAAATAAATATACGATTTAATATTTTGAAAGAACCCGGAAAGGTAATTTGTGAATTAAAAAATGTGAGCAAATCCTATGGCCCGATTGATATATTAAAAAAGACAAATATTTTGCTTGACCGGGGCGATAGAATTGCACTGATTGGTGCCAACGGAAAAGGAAAGAGTACAGTTTTGCGAATAATTGCCGGAACGGAAAGCCATACCGGTGAACGGGTAATGGGTTATAATCTTATCCAATCGTTTTATGCCCAGCATCAATTGGAAAGTTTGAATTTAGAAAATGATGTAATTCAGGAATTAGCGAGCTTTGCCACCAATAAAACAGAAGGAGATTTACGGGGACTACTCGGAGGATTTTTGTTTCAGGGTGATGATGTTTTTAAAAAAATAAAAGTATTGAGTGGGGGAGAAAAAGCGCGTGTTTCATTAGCTAAAATGGTAACCACAGGAGCTAACTTTTTGGTGCTGGATGAACCTACAAACCACCTTGACATGCAAAGCATCGACATTTTGATTGATGTATTTAATGATTACGCAGGAAGCTTTATCGTGGTGAGCCACGACAGGCATTTTGTGAGCCAGATAGCTAATAAAATCTGGTGGATTGAAGACAATCAGATTAAGGAATACCCAGGAACCTACGCCGAGTTTGAGCCCTGGAATCATCAACGATTGAAAAATAAAACTGCCTCAAAATCAGAAACGAAAGAATCCGCCATAGTTCATGTGAAACCGAAAGCTGAAAATTTACCGCACAGAGATACACTTGTAAAAGCTTTAAAAAAACAAATTGATGGTTTGGATATTGATATAGCAACCTTTAAAAAAGAAATTGATAATTGCGAAGCCGAAATGACCAAAGAATCGGTTTATACCAATGCGATGGAACTTAAAACTATTTCTCAAACTGTTACCAAACTGAAACACGAATTGGTTGAGAAAGAACAGGAATATGAAACAGCCTTTGAGGAATTGATGGGATTGGAGTGAATAGAAAATGGAAATTTGAGATTAGAAATTTGAAAAATCAAACTGTTAGAATTATTTGTGGTTTTTTTTTGAAAAAAATATTAAAAAAAAAATTGTTTTTCTGCACGTATGAATATTATATTTGCACGTGTAAAATATTAGAAATATGAAAAACAAAAAAACAAAACTTACCCTTACCATTGATAAGGAAATCCTTAAGCAAGTGAAAGAGTACGCCCTGATTGAAGAAGATGTTATTTCGCATATGGTTTCAGATTATTTAGAAACCTATATCACAGTTAAAAAAAACAAGGCCGAAGGCAAAGAACCTTTTTTTAATGCGGATATTTCCGCTCTTTCAGGTTCTTTTAAATTGGGTAAAAAGCGGGATTATAAAAAAGAATACAAATCCTGATGCGTACTTTTTTTATAGATGCCAATGTAATTATTGATTGGCTAAATTCTGAATCTGTAGATAATAAATTATGTACGCAATGTATTGAAACGATTGTTGGATTATATAAAAAACCGATGGTTTCTTGCACCAGCATTGCTATTTCATATTATTTAATTTCGAAAGAGTATAAGAATAAACCGATGGTAGCTGAAAAGCTTCAAAAGGCTTTTTCATTTTTTGATATTTCCACCGAGAATGAGGAAGTGGGTAGAAAAGCTCTTTATTCTAATTTACCTGATTTGGAAGATGCCATCCAATATCATTCAGCCATTCTCAGCAAAGCTGATGCAATTATTACTTTTAACGGCCATGATTTTTTTGGTTCTAAAATTCCGGTGATGCACCCCGCTGAGTTTTTGCATCTTCACACCATTCATTAAAAATGAAGAAGATCTTATTAAACTTTCTATTTATAATAATCAGTTTTCCTGTTTTAGCCAATCACGGTGTGCAGGCATTAGGGGCATTAATCCCAATTTTCATTTTTGCAGGAGGAATAGCGTTGATGACCGTTATTAGTTTTTGTTATAGTATTTATAATATTAAGAAAAAAAGTAAAACCATCAGGATTTGGAACCTGATTTTACTCATACCCGCTATTGGCCTAGCTTTTGGGCTATTTTATATCAAACCTATAACAGGATATTTAGCTGGTCTTTTTATTTTACTTAAAGGTATTTTAATTTATTTCGGTTTTTCTAGAAAGCAATCATAGAAAAAATAAGGGGTTTTGTCCAGAGGGGATACTTTAAAGTTTTTAAAACAGTTCTTATTTTAAAACAATGGTATTTTTGAAGAAATGAAAAAGCTAATAATTTGCATCTCATTATTATTTTTTGGTTTTCAAGGTTTTGCTGCTAAAAACTTTGGAAGTTTTGATTTGAATGGCTGGCAAACCTTTTGTTTATTAATCTGCCTTTTGTTTTTACTTCTATTTCCAATTAATTTCCTTTCTTGTATTGATAATATCAAAAGAAAAAATAAAAGAATCAGAACTTGGAATATTATTTTAAGTTTCACCTCTCTTTTTATTACGTGCCTAGTTTTTACTATTTCATCAGTTTATGGTTTTATTGGAGGATTAGCTATCTTTCTTCAATGTATATTCATCTACTTAAGTTATCCCAAAACCACAATTTGAGAAAGATTTTTAAATACATCCTCATTGCCTTTGGGTTGCTGCTTACCATTAGTTGTATTGTTTATTATTCCAATAAAAATCCAGGCCCAAAAGCAAGTAATCTTCCTAATGACAAGGCTGAGAGGTATTATGGTTCATTAAAAAGTTATTCCGATTTTGTAAAACTTAGCGGTGAACCTTTAAGCAAAAAGTTTAACGATGTGATTTCGATAAAAGTAGTTTACAAAATACGAACCGGAAATTTATATTTTATCAATTCGGCAAAGTATCTGTTTCATTATCAATTTTGCAATGAAGTATTAGGTTTTAAAGGCGATTTGCTGGCTTTTAATCACTCTAACTATGGTGATAACTTGGATCAGGAATATTATTTGGCCAATATAAATTACTACCGGGCTTTAAATAAATATGCGCTTGAATTTACCAGCAGCACACGTTATAGTGCCAAACAAATAAAGGAATTATTTAATATTGTTACTGAAAATTCTTATTTTAAAGACTCCTTAAATCTACTGGTAAGTTCTGATTTTTTGAATAATCTTGACAAAAATGGCGAATTAAATTTACCCAAAATATATCCATCTCAAATTTATAAAGGGCAAAAATACCAGGCATTACAAACCGGAATTAGTTATGGGATTCTTAAAGAAGTGAATGATTTGGAAAAGGAATATACCCAAATAAAACCACAGGATATTATCATAATAAAAGGCACGCCCATCAATGTTCCGCTTTGTCAGGGGATTATTACCAATGATTTTCAAACGCCGTTTTCGCATATAAATGCGCTTTGCCACAATCGTAAAATACCTGCTGCGGCTGATATTAAAATTTGGAACAAAGATTTTGATAAATTGATTGGTAAGCCGGTTAAGTTGATAGTGAGTGATACAGGAATTAATATTTTACCTACAACATTGGATAAACTCACCAAATTTTTAAAATCAAAAAATAATATAAAACCTCAAAATCTTTCATTTAATTTAACAGAAAAACGATTGCTGTTGGTTTCACAATTTACGCTTGAAAGTAAAAAAAGTATTGGAAACAAAGCCGCTGGATTTGGTGAATTATATAAAATAGTAAAACGCAATTCTAAACTTTTTAAAACGCCTGAAGCAGCTTTTGCCATTCCATTTTTTTATTATAATCAGCATATTTCCAATACAGCTATAAAGAAAGAAATTGACAAATTATTTAAAAATTCTATTTATACCCAAAATACCGACAGTCTGAAAAAGCAACTGAAACGGATACGTAAGACCATAAAAGATGAACCAATAAATACCCTTTTGTACAATAAAGTTTGTGCAATAATAAAAGAAAATAATATGGGCAATAGTTACCGGTTTCGCAGCAGCAGCAATGCCGAAGATGCCGAAAATTTTAGCGGAGCAGGATTGTATGAAAGCAAAACAGGTATATTGGGCGATGATAAAAAATCCATTGATAAAGCCATAAAAGCCGTGTGGGCCAGTGCCTGGAAATATGAAGCATTTGCCGAACGACAGTATTTTGGGATAAATCATCTCAGCATGAAAATGGGGATATTGGTTCATAAAAATTTTGAAGATGAAGCATCAAACGGTGTGGTAATAACAAAAAATCTATACCGGGAAGATTTTGGAGGATTTACGGTAAATGTTCAAAAAGGCGAAGTGAGTGTGGTATCTCCGCCTGATGGGGTAACCTGTGAACAATTTGTTTGCACGGCTTCAAGCGATATGGATGTTTTTTCGGGGGGAGTAAATATTGATTATATCACTTACAGCTCCATTAGCGGCAATGCACCTTTGCTTACCAAAAAGCAGATTGAAGTTTTATTTAATTCGCTTTCATCCATAAAAATGCATTTTTATAAAAAAACATATTGGGGCTTAAATGTTGATTATAACAATTTTGGATTGGATATTGAATTTAAGTTTGATAAAACCGGGATGCTGTATGTGAAGCAGGTGCGAGCTTATAATTAATTTTGGCTCTATATGAAATTGAACGGGTAATTGAATTTAACCTTTCTTTATTTTAAGTATTTTTGAAACCGGATGCCGAATCTCAAAATTCTTAAATTTAATGGAATAATTTTTTTTGTTAACTGGCAAAGTTTACTTGCACTTATTGTTTATTGCGGTGTTTTTGTATGGTTCACCCAGCCATTGGTTTCAAATTTCAGTACAGGCTATATTGCTTTTTTGGAAAATGGCGACGCTCATCAATACTACTGGAATATTTTTAATTTTAAAGAACAGATTTGCAATTTAAAAAATCCTTTTTACTCCTCTTATATTTTTGCACCCCACGGCACCAGCCTTATTATGCACACCTATACCCCTATTATGGGGATTTTTGCGCTGCTTTTTACGAATAATATTTTGGCCTTAAATATATTTCTGTTTCTCAGTTTTATACTTTCGGCTTTTGGGGCATTTTTATTTTGTAATAAACTTATTTCGAATACTCTTTTATCCATTGCCGCAGGTATTGTTTATGGCTTTTGCCCTTACAAACTCTTGCATCTGTTGGAACATTATCATCTTTTATTAACGGCTGCTCTGCCATTTTTTATACTTTGTTTTTTAAAAGCGTTTCAATTTTCAAAAAACAAATTCTTTCCCACGATTATAAACAAAAGGAATTTTAATAACTGTATTATTTTAGGAGTTATTTTATTTTTAAGCGATTATTACGCCGCTTTTTCTGTTCTGTATTTCTGTTTGTTGTACGCTCTTTATTTTAAGTTTTTCACGACAATAAATTACCGAAGTTTAAAATTTTGGGTAATTACATTTTCGATTTTACTAGTATGTCACATTATTCTGCATCAGTTTAAGGTTTTTGGAATAAGCAGTAAAGGCGGCTTATGGTGGAGCGGTGATTTACTGGGATATATTATTCCTCATTTTAATAGTGAATGGTTTTACAACTCATGGTTTGAAGGGCTAGAAAAAAACATTTATCATTACCCCGGTTCGGTGGAGTATTGCATGTTTTTAGGATATTCGGTTTTGATAATTCTGGTAATTTTTATTATTTATTTGGTAAAACATTCTCTTCCAGAAACCCTTAAGCCATTTGCTTTCCTCGCTTTAATTTTCTTTTTAATGACGGTTCCTGATCTTAAGTTTGGCGGAAAATCTATATTTAATTTACCACTTTCATTTTTAAATTACATCCCGTTTTTTAATAATATCCGTTCGCCTACACGTATGTTGCCAATGGTTGGCTTGTTTTTTATGCCGCTTGGTTTATATGCGCTTTCTTCTTTTTTAAATTCTAAAAAAATATTAAAAATTTTCGCCAGCATCTGTTTGATTTTATTATTGGTGATGGAATATAAACCCAAACCATACCCTATTATTACTGTAGCTAATGTTCCTGAAATTATTATGGAATTACGCCATATGCCTGATGGTATCTTGTTAAATGTTCCTTATGGTATTAGAGATGGTTTTATTGAAAAGGGAAAATTTAATACCAAAAAATTGTGGTATCAAACCATTCATAAAAAGCCGATGGTTGACGGGTATATTTCGCGATTGAGTAATAAAACTGTTGAATGTTTTAAGACGGACTTTTTTATAGAAATGGATTCGATGCAGAAAAATAAAAAATATATTGCAGCTCCCGAAAAATTTGAAATTGCAGCCCGATATGTTTTAATAGAACCCGCTTACCGCAAAAATTTTGAACCTTTTTTTGACAAATGTTTGGATGGAAAAATGGTTTTAAAGTTGGAGTCTCAGGGGTATTTGCTTTACAAATTGTATTGAACAAATCATAACTAATCAGCAAAGTAAAAAAGAATTGGAACACAGATTACACTGATTTTTATGATAAAAAATGATAAGGATAGCTATTGAAATAAGGCAAAAATCAAAAAAATCTTACCTAATCTCAAGAATCAGCGTCATCTGCGTTCCTATTTATACAATTGAGTAGATTTAAAAAAACTTTTTTGATTTATAAAAATAATTGAGAATAAAAGGCAAAAAATTCACGTATTACTGAATGAAAATCGCGTATTTCAAAATAAGGGGGACTTTGGCTGCTTACATTTTTAAGTCCTTTTTTTCTGAATAGCATTTTGGCTCGGGTTAAATGAAAATATTGAGAAACCACAATGAGAGTTTTAAAATTTAAACTATCCATTATCCTCAAGGTGTTTAATACTGTCGCACGAGTATTATAGCCTTGGTTATCCGTTATTATATCATTATTTGGAACACCATTTTTTACCAAAAACTCCTTCATTTTATCCCCTTCATAATATCCTTCAATCCCAAGTCCTCCGCTTACAATGAGTTTTTTAACCCTGTGACTTTGATATAAACCCAATCCACACTCTAATCTTTTTATAAGTCTTAAGGATAAGGTGCCGTCTTCATTTACTTTGGTTCCTAAAACAACTGCTACATCTGCAGATTTTGAATTCTTTTTAAGGCCGTCAATTATGATTATAAGAGAGTGAATTGCAAACCATGTGAGGAAAAAATAAAA
>CAYHCM010000161.1:0-7699 GCA_964355045.1 uncultured Chitinophaga sp.
CAACTCATCGCTAAGGAAACAGAACTTCCTTTTGTAACGGCTCCCAATAAATTTGAAGCCCTTGCAGCACACGATGCCATGGTAGAAATACACGGTGCATTAAAACGGGCGGCGGTGAGTTGCATGAAAATAGCGAATGATATACGATTGTTAAGCTCCGGCCCGAGAAGCGGAATTGGTGAAATTTTTATTCCCGAAAACGAACCGGGAAGCAGCATTATGCCGGGAAAAGTAAATCCAACTCAGTGTGAAGCCTTAACCATGGTTTGCGCCCAAATTATGGGAAATGATGTGGCAGTAACGATTGGCGGAAGCAACGGTCACTTTGAACTGAATGTTTTTAAGCCCATGATCGCTTATAATGTTTTACAATCAGCCCGTTTATTGGGTCAGGCATGTTTATCCTTTAATGATAATTGTGCTCTGGGCATTGAACCTAATTATGCCGAAATACAACATAAAGTTGAAAACTCATTGATGCTGGTAACTGCTCTTAATACACATATTGGTTATGATAACGCTGCAAAAATTGCCAAAAAAGCACACAAGGAAAATTCATCGCTTCGCGAAGCAGCGTTAGCGTTGGGATTGCTAACAAGCGAGCAATTTGATGCATGGGTAAAACCTGAAAATATGGTTGGGAAAATTGAGGTTGAGTAAGGGCTATTGCTAATTGCTATTTCATTCCCTCTTCATAAACTTAAACGTCCAATTCATCTTGTCATTTTTAACGTTTAAAAAATAAAGCCCATTGGCTAATCCATCAATTTTTATTAATGTTTCAATTGGTGATGAATTGCTTTTTAGGATTAATTAATTAACCACAGAGTAAATAATAGGAATCACTATTGGTTAATTGACCCTACGAGGCTTTCATCTTTCAAAACTTCTATAATCCTGATTTCACAAACCTCAGCCTAAAATATTTTCATGTCAAAAGTTATCTATGTGCAGTTTCTCAAAGTTTAACCCAAATCGAACAATCTCCTATTCTATTATTGTCAATTTGGTTATAGATTATTGTATTTCATACGGGTCATTTATCATACAATCATGCACAATTTGAAAAACTTGGTGGATAAACTTTTTTACTTACACAACACTTGGTATTAATTTTGCGTCTGATAGGTATAGATAAATAGTTTATTACAATTAATGTATAAATACCATAGACAATTATTTTTTTTAATTTCAGCTTTAACTATTTTTTCCTTCCGTTTATCTCCGGGCAAAAAAGTAGTTGACGAAGAATTTAAACGTTCGCAATTAGCAAATTTAAGGGTACTAAATGCGTATGAAGAAAAAATAGACAGTATTGACAATTTGTTATTGGCCAAAAATATAGCCATGAATAATTATGAAATATTAATCAGGGCTTTTAAAAAAGAAGAGATAGTTGAATTATGGGTTAAAGGCAGCGACAAGGATACCTTTGCATTATTTCATTCCTACAAAATTTGTTCATCATCGGGATTTTTAGGTCCCAAACGCAGGCAGGGAGATAAGCAAATTCCCGAAGGAGTTTATTATATCAATGAATTTAACCCTACCAGCAACTACCATTTATCTTTGGGAATAAATTATCCCAATAAAGCCGACAGCATGTTAGGCGAGTGGGGAAATTGGGGTGGTGATATTTATTTACATGGTGGCTGCGAGTCGGTAGGCTGCTTGCCCATAACTACGCGAAGAATTAAAGAATTATATATTATAGCTATGCAGGCACGCTATTTCGGTCAACTAAAAATTCCGGTTCACCTATTTCCATGCAAACTTACTGAATCTAATTATAAAGCTATTTCTAAAAGCTATAACAAACCTGAATTATCCAGATTTTGGGGAAGTTTACGTTCGCTTTATATTTATTTTGAAAAATTTCATACCATACCAACTACCCACATTGACGAAACCGGTAAGTATTCTTTTATCCCTAATTAAAAAAAAACGGAGACACGGAGAACACTAAGAGACACAGAGAAAAATATTTAACTTATAAACTTGTTAATATTTCTTTCATATTCCACTTGCATAATTAAACTCATACCTAAATATATTTCGTGCCTTCGGCACTTTATTAATACGCTAAATTAATTTCTACCGATATATTATCCCTAAAGGGATTTCTAAAGCTCCGATAATGGCAAAATATTGGTAGAAATCAATATCAAATATATTGGAATCATGAAGGGATAAAACATTTAATTTATGTAAGATATCCAATAAATAAACTCTGTGAAACTCTGTTTCTCCGTGTCTCCGTGTTTTTTTTCCTAATTCTTCCACAAATATTTATAAAGCATCACCGCCAGATAAACCAACATTACATCCATCAAGGCCAATGCGGCCATATCAAAATAGATGGCATTTGATTCCAAACCATCCATGGCTTTTTTGGCTGATTTTACGGTAATGAGTAAAAGAGGCAGCATTAACGGTAAACCTAAAACAGGAATAAGTAAATGATTATTTCCGGCCCCCGATGCAATAGCTGAAACCATTGTAAAAACAGTAGAAAGACCGATTGTAAATAAAATAGAAATTATTAGATATTGCCAGGGAGTTTGAATTTTGAAACCCAAAACTAACGAATAAGCGAAAACAAATAAAATTAATAACAGGAGCGAAACCAGTGAATTAAAAATAATTTTGGAAAGAATCAGCGCTTCAGGCTTGCAGAGGGAATGGTAATAGAGCATTTTACCTTCCGACTCCTGTAAAAATCCTTTGGCAATAGTATTCATGGTATTAAAAAGAACCATTAACCAAAATAATGCATTCCAAACAGGCAGAGAAATGGCGGTTATACTTAAATAAATTAAAAAAACGGAAGTGAACATTTGAACCAACACACCTTGTATGGCATACTTCTGCCGCCACTCTAAAGTGATGTATAATTTAACAAGATTTATAACAGATGTAGTTGTTTTAACCAAAATGGAAAAGAATGTGCTTAGGATTTTTTAATTTCGCGGCACAAAAATATTCATAAATGTTATACCATATTAGTAAATTACACAGAGATGAGCAGGAATTGGTTAAAAAAGCCCCTTTGCTTGTAAGCATTCTTATATCCGGAGCCGACGGTGAGGTGGACCCGAAAGAAATAAACAAGGCTGTAAAACTTATTCATACCAAGTCATTTGCCGAAACATCAGATATCAGGCACTTGTACAAAGAAATAGACCACGATGTAGAATCCTCTTTAAATTTAATTTTAAAAGGATTGCCTGCTGACCCGGAAGAGCGTGAAAAAAGAATCTCAGAAGAATTGGAAGGGCTTAATCGGATTATGGAAAAACTTGACTTGCAAGTGGCCACTGATTTTTATCATAGTCTTAAAAGTTTTGCGCTACGTGTAGCGCTAAATTCGGAAGGAGTATCCGTAATGATGAAAATAAATCATCATGCGAAGGAGTTGGTAGAATTGCCAATGTTGCATTTGCCGGGGCATTAATAAATGGGCAATTTGCAATAAGCAATATGCAATTAGCAATAAAATAATAATTGAATAACCAACAACTATTGAAAAAAATACTGATAGCTAACCGGGGCGAAATAGCATTGCGTATAATGCGAACCTGTAGAAATATGGGAGTAAAAACGGTGGCCGTTTATTCGGAAGCCGACCGCGAAGCCTTGCATGTAAAATACGCTGATGAAGCCTGTTTAATTGGACCTCCCCCATCGGCTCAATCATATTTATTAGGGGATAAATTAATTGATTTTTGTTTAAAAACAGGTGCTGAAGGTATTCATCCCGGATATGGTTTTTTATCAGAAAATCCTGAATTTGCCCGTAAAGTTAAAGCTGCCGGTATCATCTTAATTGGCCCATCGCCTGAAGCTATGGAAATAATGGGAAATAAACTTGCAGCCAAAGAAGCGGTTTCGGGTTACAATGTTCCAATGGTTCCCGGCATTAATAAAGCCATAGATGATATTCCAAAAGCTAAAGCCGAAGCCGAAAAAATTGGTTTCCCGGTATTGATAAAAGCCAGTGCAGGTGGTGGTGGTAAGGGAATGAGGATTGTAAATAACCTGAGCGATTTTGAAGAACAAATGAACTTAGCCATAAATGAAGCGAAAAGTTCATTTGGCGACGGTTCGGTTTTTATCGAAAAATATGTGGGAAGCCCCCGGCATGTTGAAATTCAGGTATTGGGAGATAATTTCGGAAACATCGTTTATCTGTTTGAAAGGGAATGCAGCATTCAGCGTCGCCATCAAAAATTGGTGGAGGAAGCCCCTTCGGCTGTGGTAAGCCCTGAATTGCGAAAACGGATGGGTGATGCTGCGGTTAATGTAGCGAAAGCCTGCAATTATACCGGAGCGGGAACAGTGGAATTTTTGTTGGATGAAAACCTTGATTTTTATTTTCTGGAAATGAATACGCGCTTGCAGGTGGAACATCCGGTTACCGAAATGATAACAGGATTGGACCTTGTTAAAGAACAAATACGAATTGCACGTGGCGAACATCTTGGATATATGCAAAACGATTTAAAAATAAACGGACATGCCATTGAACTAAGGATTTGTGCCGAAGATCCTGCGGAGAATTTTGTACCAAGTATAGGAAAATTGACAACCTATATTAAACCGAATGGTAAAAATATTAGAGTGGATGATTGCATGGAACAAGGGATGGAAATACCTATTTATTATGATAACATGATTGCCAAACTTATTGTATGGGCTGATGATAGAATGAAGGCAATTAATTTAATGAAGGAGGCCATTGTTGGGTTTGAAATAGAAGGAATAAAAACGACATTGCCTTTTGGTGAATTTGTAATGAACCATAACGCATTTATTTCCGGAAAATTTGATACCCATTTTGTTGCAAATTATTTTAATTCAGAAAATCTGGTGGAAAATAATGGTGAAATTGCGGCTCTTTTTTCGGCCTGGTATATGGAGCAAACGAATAAGGAAGTAGTATTGCCTTCAATGGGTTCCAAAAAAGCATGGTATTTAAAACGAAAAAATTGATTAAAAATAATAAAAGCCCGCTTCACAGCGAGCTTTTATCTGAGCCAAATCCTGATTTTTTGACAATTTAATTTTCTATGAACTATACATAGTACAAGGTTCGTGCCAAAAAATTAAACCTTTTAAAATCAGAATTTTAATTTTTTTTGTATAAATATTTGTTTCATAATGACACGTTTTTTCTAATTATGAAATTACATTTCGATTAATAAAGGGAAATAGTATGAAAAAATATAGAGTATGAAAAAAAGAATTCGAATAATAATACTATTTATATTGGCAATATCAGGAAAGGACTGTATTTGTCAGGATATTTACGATGCTGCTCATTCCAGAGCCTATGGCGATTATTTATATAAATCAAAAGAATATTTAAAAGCCTCCATGGAATATGAACGATCCTGTTTTTTGGATTCACAAAACTGGGATACCCACTTCAAACTGCTTCAAAGCTACCGAAAAAGCGGACAAGCCTCCAAAGCGATCAGCCATTTTTACTGGTTGAACCACCGTTTGCCCATTGAACAATTATTTGTTTTTGAACATGAAAAAAATATCTGTGTTTTTGAGACTGAACCATTAGTATTTATTACAAAACAAGAAAAAGATTCAATAGCTGAACTAAAATATTTTAAAGCTCCGGCATTGTTGCTTACGCATGATTGGAATAAATCGAAAAATTATCTTATTTCAATAAACTTTAAGGAGGATAAAACGCTGGGTAAATATTATGAAAACAATCTGCAAGGATTAAATTTGAACTATAAAAAACCCTGGCTGGCCGGGTCAATGTCAGCCGTTGTTCCGGGCTTGGGCAAGGTTTATTCGGGTTATTACAAAGATGGAATCATAGCTTTTATAATGACCGGACTGTCAGCATTTCAGGCTTATCGGGGGTATAATGCCAAAGGACCCCGTTCGGGAATTTTTATTATTTATACAGGGGTTGCTTCAGGATTTTATTTGGGAAATATCTATGGTTCTATAAAATCAGCCAGGCAAAAAAACCGAAAACTTAATGAGCAAATTGATAAGAAAACTATGGAGATTTTTTATGAATGGACAGAGTGAAATTATTTCACCTCCATCTCATCCATATAAATCAAATTACTTCCCTCTCTTCCTTTAATATCTGATTTACGGATTTTTTGCCCCCCCCAAATTAAATATTTTTTGCCATACCATGGCGTTACATCCGACATATATTCACTGGCTTTTTCATCGTCTTTAAGCAATCTGGGTAGTTTAAAGTTTTCGGGCTCACTAATGTCATCCCCGGTAATGGTTATAACATTGATATTGCCACCTGAACTATAGGATAGTTGAAGGTTTTCACTGTTTTGCAATACTTTAATTTTTTGATAAATAGTAAGATAAAGCCTGTTAAAATTTAAAGGTACTGTTCTATCCCATTTCAAGTTTCCATTTTTATCAAAACAAATAATAAGAGCATGTGTATAATTATACCCTTCAAAATATCGGATTATATTTCCGTTGGCATCCCTATACGATGAATATACGGGAAAGAAAGCTTCAGCGGTAGCAATAAAATCATTTTCCCGTTTTACTATTTCATTAAACCTAAGCAGGGTTGAATAATTTTTATACCTCTTTTTCAATCTGTCTTTTTTGGCTTCCGAAAGATTACGATTACCTGTGGTATTGTCATTTTCAATATATGTTTCAAAAGATTTTAATTCTGAAAATCGTATAATTTTAATGGCATTTACATTTATATTTGAATCAATTATAGCTGTATAAAACCCGCGGGCATCATTTGTGTTCAAAAATTCTCCCGGTTCCGGAGCTACATTATTAAAAGTTCCAACGGCTGCATAGCCATATAGAGAACCGACAAGTTGGATATTTTGAAGGTACAATCCATCAGGAGAATTAAGGATAATACTGTCGGATGTATTTAAATTTTTTTGCAAATGCTTTATTACCATCGAGGTTCCACCATGAGAATGAGGCTTGCGCTTGAACGATGAAACTGAAATGGTTTCATCAGAATTGGATACGCCTTGTATTTTATCAGGTATTGCTATTCCTTTGCTCAAATCAATACGTTCATATTTAATTTGATTTTTAAGGTCAATCCGGGTATAGATACTTCCATATTTAAAAATAGATAAACCCGCGCGGCTCAAGGGAAATGACACAGGAAAACAGCAGGACGAATAACATCCGCTCATCTGTTCATCGGGTCCATATTTAAAAAGTATAAACAAATCATCTTTCATCATCTGTGTTGAAATAATGTGTTTGGTATGTTTATCCAATCCGTAAGTTTGGGCCGAACTAAGGCCATCATTCATATCTAAAATATCTATTCTAAGTTGAGTAATGGATTTGCTTACCCAAATAAATCTGTTTCCAACCGAATCGTATAAATAATTTTCAATCGAAAAGCGGCTTGGTATATCCAAAAGTTTGTTCCATTGTTCCTCAAAACTTTTATTAAACTTTGTAATATTCCATGAGTTGAAACTATTTCCCCGTTTTTCGCCACCGGTGTAAAGCAACAAAAATCCTTTTTGAGCTAAAGAAATTACTTCCATGTCATTTGGTATCCGGTTCAGTTTTATTTCTATTCGCGTAGTTTGCCCATAACAAAATGCACAGAGTTGTACCAAATAACAAACACTTAAAAAACTTTTTAACATATATAAATTGAATTACAAAAATACATCAATACCCCTATTTA
>CAYHCM010000162.1:0-7639 GCA_964355045.1 uncultured Chitinophaga sp.
CGGCTTTTCGGGTCAATCCCTGACTCATGCCGCCAATAATAGTAGCTGCCGAACGAGAAACGCCCGGAATCATACTAATGGTTTGAAACAATCCGATAACCAGAGCATTTTTATAGGTCGTTTTTTCTTCATTATCTTTTATCCCTTTATCAAAAAAACTATCAATAAAAACCAGAAAAAATCCACCGATAATTAGCGCAAACGCAACGACAATAACATTTTCTAGAAGTGAATCAATGTGGGATTTAAATAGAAGCCCTAAAATTACCGCAGGAATAAAGGCTATAAAAAGTTTGTAATAAAATTCAACCGATTGAAAAAATCGTTTGAAATACAAGGCCACCACGGCCATTATAGAACCCAACTGAATACAAACGGTAAAAAGTTTTACAAATTCTTCAGATTGAATGCCCATAAAGGATGAGGCAATAATCATGTGGCCGGTACTGCTTACCGGAATATACTCGGTAAGGCCTTCAATGATGGCTAAAATGATAGCCTCAATCAGCCCCATGTGTATTTTTAGGCTTATACATTATAGCAAATACACCAATCAAAAAGCCGGTGATAACTACAATGGGAGCTAAAGTTATACGGCGGAAATTGTAAATGTCTTCTTTGCCCCCCCACATTAATAAAAAACCTATTACAACTACCGCAAATGCCAAGCCTGTAAGCATATAATTTTCTTTGGCAAATACCATTTCAATTTTTGTTTTTGGGGTTTCTTTTACCACGGGCTTTGCTTTTTCAAGATTTTTTTTCGACATAATTTTTATTTAATAAAGATCTTCAATGTTTGAGTATAAATAACGTTTGGTGCTCCAATAGGTACAAATAGTGGCTATAAGTATTCCAATCAAAAACAACACTGCAAATAAAGAAGAATAAATCAATATTTCCTCCATGGGATTTTGAGTATCTATCCATTTCATTTCTCCAGAAAATAGCAATTCATTGGCCCAATTTCCAATAATATAAAATGTAATGGCCAATAATACGGATGAAATAAAAAAACCGATTAACGCCTGAAATGCAGCTTTTTTTAAAAATGGACGAATGATAAAACCTTCGGTAGCACCCACCAACTGCATACTTCGAATCAAAAAACGCTTACTGTAAATGCTCAATCTGATAGTACTATTGATTAGAAAGAAAGCTATAATTATAAATAACAGACCGACCCCGGCTAATATGCCTGCCGCTAATTTTTTATTCTTATTAATTTCATCAATAAGATTGGTTTGTGTGATTACCTCAGCTACTCCTTCATATAAATATAACTCTTTTTCAATTTGCCTCAGGCTGGCTGCGTCACTGAATTTTGACTTTACGGAAAGTTCAATACTCGCAGGTAGAGGATTATATCCCAATATATCTACAAAGTCTTGTTCCAATTCTTTTTTATAAGCATAAGCAGCTTCTTCATTGCTAAGGTAAAAAGCTTTTTTGGTATATGGTTTTGATTTTAAAATAGCCAAAGTATTTAGGATTATTTTTTCATCGGTGCTCTGCGAAAAATAAACATTGACATAAACATTTTCTTTAAGGTTATCAACAAATTTTTGACCTACAAAAAACATTAAACCTGATAAACCCAACAAATATAAGATAATAGCAATGCTTACAACCGGAGGCCACGACGAAGGATCGCGTTTTGAAATTCGGGGAGCCGAGGTATTATAATTACTCATTGCTATGGGTCTTTCAAAAAAACGATTATTTCGGGAATAATTTTTTTCTTTTTACCATTGATAATTTTTTTTTAAAAAATATTGACAACTGTTTGAAAGTATAAAAATGTTGCATTTATCTTTTAGCCGCCACGTCCGTTTTCCATTACACATTCCATATCAAACGAGACATGGCTGGGAAACCGGTGCTGGTGGATATTCGGCAGGGAAGGGAATTCACATTTTTAGACAGCTTCTTAGGAAATCTGACCTTTCAGAAAAAATAATTCAATTCACAATAAGCCTTGCAACACTAATCTTTCCTTTCCATTCCACCTTAATAGTATAAAATCCTTTGGCAAATTTTTCATCCATAAAAACCTCGTTATTCCCTTTTAATTGGGTTTGATAAACCAATTTACCATCGCTGCTTACTATAGATAAAATACCATTTGCAGCAGTAGCCGGAATGTTAATTTTAAAATTGCCGTTCGCTGGATTTGGGAATACAGAAATTACATCCTTGCTCACCGGTTTTATTCCTGTAAAATCATAAATAACATCCTGACTTGTGCTATCGGTACAGCCGCTTGTTATTGTTTTTACAATGAGTTTTAAATTATAGGTTCCGTATAGGGCGTATTGATGAATAACATATCGGCTTGTATAGGTATTGCCATCGCCCATTATCCATTTATAGGTTACGCCGGAGGTTTCAGTTGGCACAAGACTAATTTTATGGGACTTTAAAAAAGTATAATTATAGCCGGCTACGGGAAGTGGTAATACTTCGGCCAAAACCATATTTACCGGGCTCACGCAACTGTTCTTTTCTACCGTAAAATAATAATTTGTTGACACCAAAAGATTAGGGGTAGTATAGGCTGCTGTACTTGTAAGAAGTTTGGTGGCTGCGGCATCTTCATACCATTTCACTACATTGGTGCCGGCGGTTACTTTTAGAGTTACCTTAGCATTTCCGCAAACCAATGGCACATCAATTTTTGTAATAGAATCGTAGGCATTAATTTTAATACTTACCAATGATCTTGTAGGGTTTGCACATCCGTTGGTTTCAGCTTCGGCATACAGGTTTTTTGATTTCAGGGTAAAATAGCGAATAACCGAACCTCTGTCAAAAGCCTTTCCGCCCGTAGCTGAAAGATACCAGTTGACATTTCCAAAGGAAGTCAATAAAGCTCCTACCTGAGCGGTATCCCCTTTGCATTTTTCATCATTAAACACCTGTTTTACGGCAGGATAATCACTTACAGTAATATTAATAGGAAGCCTTGAACTGGCGCAAGTTGATTTTTGAGCCTCTACATAAACAGTAGCTACACCTGCTGTTGACGCGGTAAAAGAAAAGTTATTTCCTCTTGCTACACTGCTACCTCCGCTTGGAACACTATACCATCTGAGCGAATCATTGTCTTTACTATAGGCTGTTAAATTTGCCTTTCCTACAGGGCGAAGACAAATTACGGTATCATTGGAAACCACAGGTTCCTGCGGGGCAAACGAAGCATCAACAAAAGCTGTAACCGTTTTAAAAAACGGGCTGTAACATCCGTTGTTATTTGATCTTACAAAATAAGTGGCATCCTTTGTTAAAATTCCCGTTTGAAAAACATTACCGGTATAAAAAGGCAAAAAAGTACTGTCCATATGCCATTCGGTATTGCCTAAATTACTTATGGCTTCTAAATTGGCTTTTGCACCCAAACATATACTGTCATTGCTTGTTACAGGGTTTTTGGGGTAATCATTCACGGTAATAATTAATTGGGTAAAACCACTTTCACAGGCATAATTGTAAGCTTGCAAATAAAAGGTATCGTTCTTTTGTATTTTGCCAAGATTATAATTAACGCCGGTATGCACCGCAGTGCCCGAAGGATTTTTATACCATTTAATTGTGGTGCCTGTATCAGAGGCAACCCAAATATCCGCATCATTGCCTCTGCAAATATTAATATTGCTCACAGCGGCAGGATTTGTAGGCTTAAAATAAAGAATTTTTTCAGTGGTATCTACACAGGCATTATTTCCCCTCCATTGATAAAGAGTACTAATTAATCTAACTTTAAAATTTCCTTTTCCACTATACTTTGTAATTCCATTTTCTTCGTAATAGCTCCAGGGCATTTCGCCGTAATTCCATATATGGCAATATCTGTCAATATTATAATAAGAGTATAAACTGTAAAATTTACTTCCTGAAACTGTAGAACGATTTGTATTTTTAAACCTTGCCGAATCTTTAAAATCAAAACAGTCGGGAACCTTAAAATCTGTTCCAAATTTATAACTTACATGGGGATAAAATTGCATATCGGCATTAAGCCTGGTTCCTGCGATATTTAAGCTTAAACCCCTGTACCATCTTCCGCTTACCGAACCACAGAGCAAATTTGCACTATCGCCATCGCGGGCAGCCCACGAATTAGCTACCAGCCCGGCACTAATATTTACACTATCCGATTCAACAGTAAGAATGTATGTATAATTTACAGTAACCGGAGTTTTAAAATTGGCATGTCTTTCTAGTTTGGTTAAATATAATATTCCCCCAACTGTATCTATAGTTACCGTATCGCTAGCCAACGGACTACCGCTTGGCAATGAATCCTTACCAGCCTTATAGATATTACATATTAAGCGAATAGGATGAGGCACGGTATCAATCGAAAAGGCGTAAAAGGTAAATCCATGAACAGTAATATCCTGAGGCGCCCCATATATTTGTCCTAAAGAATAGTTTTTCCGGCTGGCTATTGAATTAAACGCCGTTGCTTTTCTACGCGTATATTCTACGGTATCCTTGCCGCACGATTTGGGATTGATATTGGATTTTTTATTTAAATTCGGGCTGGAATAGGTAGGAAGATTATCCGTAATTTTAACCTTAATTTCGGAAAGTTGGCCAAAACCGGTAGTAGTAAAAAAGAAAAATAGTAAACCAAAAAAGTAAATTCGAATCATAATTTTTTAAATAATTTATAAAACAAAGGTAATTAAACCGAAATTCCAAATAAAGAAAAAATTATGAAGGTTAGAGGATAAATAATTGCAACAGGCAATTGGCAAATTTCAGTGGTTAAAACTTTTCCAAAGTTCAAAACTTTAGAAAAGTTAATCGAATAAAATCTATAGATTTAAAATTTTCTGCCTGATATCTTTGGCAATTAATTCTGGTAGTCGGTCTCCGTCAGTAATAAATACCGTTTCTTTTAATTTAAGAAGCTCAAAGGCTTCCAGGTATTTGTTTCGTACATTGGTAAGGTTTTCCAAAGTTTCATAAAGTTCGGTTGATTGACGGGCATTATTTATACGCGACAAACTTACTTCAGGAGCTATATCAATGTAAACCGTCAAGTCAGGACGAAGCAAATCAGCACATGGTTTATTGGCTTCAATTACCCAATCCATGGGCATGTGAACGCTATGGTAGGCATAGGATGAAAAATAATACCGGTCGGTAATTACGGTAAATCCTTCCTCCATTTTTTTTAACAAGCCATTGGTTTTATTAAGCAAATGGTGCAGTCGGTCAGCTAAAAAAAGAGCTGCAATGGTTCTATGGTCGGCTTCAATTTTATGTGCAAAAATATTTCGGAGCAATTTTCCGATTTCACTTCCGGTGGGTTCATGGGTTATATAAACCTTATGTCCGGCTTGGGCTAAACTGTCAGCCAAAAGTTTCACTTGTGTGCTTTTTCCACTTCCATCAATGCCTTCGAGGGCTATAAATAAATTTTTCATCTTTGGGTTGGTGCCAAAAATACATAAAAAAAGGCACCATAAGAGTGCCTTTTTAGTCGGGGTGACAAGATTCGAACTTGCGACCACACGCCCCCCAGACGTGTACTCTACCGGGCTGAGCTACACCCCGTTTTTTTTTATTTTAACGGATTGCAAAAGTACGTTGCCTTTTGAAAATTATCATTGATTTTTTTTGAAAGATTTTTTAAACATAAGGCTTTCTATAGGATTCAACTTATTTTTGCCAATGGAAATTTGCTTTCAGTTTTTGAAATCTAAAATTATAAATCTAAAATCATAAATCTAAAATCTAAAATAAAGTGAATCTCCCTTCTAAAATATTAGAAACCGCCGTTAACGAGCTTTCCCAATTTCCGGGGATAGGGAAAAAAACAGCTTTGCGGATGGTCATTCATTTGATGAAACAGCCTGAGGAGGCCGTGGGTTCATTAGCTAAGGCTATAATTAATTTAAAAACCAATCTTCAGTTTTGTAGTATTTGCCATAATGTGGCTGAAACCGAAACCTGTGATATTTGTAAAAGTGTGAATCGCAATAAGCGGGTAATTTGTGTGGTAAAAGATTTTCAGGATTGCATATCAGTTGAAAGCACCAACCAATATAATGGAACATATCATGTTCTGAACGGACTTATTTCTCCGTTGGATGGCATAGGGCCGGAAGAAATTAATATTGCTACATTACTTAGAAGAGTAATTGAAAGCGAAACCGATGAAGTAATATTAGCCCTTAGCGCTACCATGGAAGGCGATACAACAGCCTTTTATATTTCGAAAAAATTAAAAGATAAACCCATAATAATTACTCAAATATCCAGAGGAATTTCGATAGGTGGTGAGTTGGAATTTGCTGATGAAATTACCTTGGGAAGATCACTTTTAGGCAGGGTTCAGGTGAGTTAATTTTAATTATTCTTTTTCTTTTTAGATGATTTTGCTTTTTTATTAAAATCCAAGGAAAGGCTTATCCAATAATCAAAATCCTTGTCACTGCTCATGCCGCTGTCATCAATCATCACATAACCTTTCATGGGGCGTTTGGTAAAATCCATGGTTCGGCAACCGGTTTTTTCAATAGCTTCTTCATGAAATTCAGGGTCAATGCGGCACATCAATTCATCTTTAATTATACCAATACACATTTTATCATTTACCATAAAGGTAAGGCCGCCCATCATTTTTTTTTCTAATACATTCGGAAGGTCGGCAAGTCGCAGCCTGATCCTGTCGGCTAAGTTTTCGTTGTAGGCCATGGCTTCAAAAATAATTTATTTCTAATTTCAATTTTAATCCGGCAAAGAATTTTTTATTCCTCAGGATTGAGGAATGAAAATGCATACTCTTAAATCTTAATATTATGAAAAACCCCCTGTACATCTTCATCTTCCTCAAGGCGGTCAATGAGTTTATTTACTTCATCCGTTTGTTCCTGATTAAGTTCTACGGTATTCAATGGAATTCTTTCTTTATCAAACGAAATAATAGGAATATTTAGCGATTCAAGTCCTTTTTGCATTACGCCATAATCTGTAAAGGCTGTGTAAATGAGCGTTTCACCTTCTGCTTGTTCTATTTCCTCCAAACCAAAATCTATAAGTTCAAGTTCTAAATCTTCAATATTTAAATTGGCAGGGTCTATTTTAAATATACATTTTCGTTCAAAAATAAAATCAAGCGAACCTGATTTTCCAAGTTCGCCGTTGTTTCGGTTAAAAGCCAGGCGCATATTGGCGACCGTGCGGGTAGGATTATCTGTAGCGGTTTCTATTACAATCCCAACTCCATAAGGGCCCATGCCTTCATATACCACTTCAGCATAATCTTTTTGGTCTTTTGATGAAGCCCTGTTAATAGCATTATCCACCTTTTCTTTAGGCATATTTTCGGCCTTGGCATTTTGAATAGCTACTCTTAATCTCGGATTATTGTCAGGGTCAGGCCCGTTTTGTTTTACCGACATGGCTATTTCCTTGCCAATACGGCTAAAGGTAACAGCCATTTTGCCCCAGCGTTTCATCTTTCGCGCTTTTCTAAATTCAAATGCTCTTCCCATTTTATTGTTTTATATTTTTTTTAAAATAACCTTTTGGTAATTGATAGCTATACCTTAACCTTTTCTAACTTTCACCTTTCTTACCTTTAAACGGGTGCATCCCAAATTGGCGTTAAAATATTTAAACA
>CAYHCM010000163.1:0-2116 GCA_964355045.1 uncultured Chitinophaga sp.
TTTAAAAAAGTTTCTTTTTTAAAAAATACAGTTCTCATCATATAGTAATAATGAGAACTGTATTAACTTATATTATGCAGGAATTGGGGTAGTCAATTCTCTGAGGTTTGCATATAATTCATCATCTGTAAAATGATGATCAACCAATTTACCATCGAAATAATCCTGATAAGCGCTCATATCAAAATAGCCATGACCGCACAAATTGAACAAGATAGTTTCAGATTTCCCTTCTAATTTAGCGCGATTTACTTCCCTGATTACGTTGGCAATTCCGTGCGTGGCTTCAGGTGCAGGCAAAATTCCTTCTGATTTGGCAAACATCACCCCGGCCTCAAAACATTCAATTTGCTGAAAAGCCTGAGCTTCGATAAATTTATCCCGTAACAATTGACTTACAATAGCTCCGGCACCGTGATAGCGCAATCCACCGGCATGAATAGGAGCCGGCATAAAATTATGTCCAAGAGTAAACATTGGCAAAAGCGGGGTCATCCCGATGGTATCACCAAAATCATATCTGAATTGCCCTTTGGTAAGTTTTGGACAGGAAGCAGGTTCACTCGCTATAAATCTGGTTTTTTTGCCGGAAGTAAAATTATGCCTTAAAAAAGGAAATGAAATACCTGCAAAATTGGAACCTCCACCGAACGGTGCAATAACGATATCCGGGAAATCACCAGCCATTTCAAATTGCTTTTCAGCTTCTAATCCAATAATGGTTTGATGCATTAAAACATGATTAAGAACACTACCCAACGAGTATTTTGTATGGTCGCTTGTGGCGGCTACTTCAACGGCTTCAGAAATTGCAATTCCCAAACTCCCATTTGAATCAGGGTTCAAGGCAAGTATTTGTCTTCCGGCTTGCGTTTTGTCACTGGGCGATGCAATAACTGTTGCTCCCCATGTATTCATCAATAATTTCCTAAACGGTTTTTGGTTATAGCTGATTTTTACCATATACACTTCGCATTCCAGACCAAAATGCTGGCAGGCAAAACTCAAGGCACTTCCCCACTGACCGGCACCCGTTTCGGTGCTGATTTTTTTGGTACCTTCCATCTTATTGTAATAAGCCTGGGGCACGGCAGTGTTTGGTTTGTGCGAACCGGAAGGGCTGTTACCTTCATACTTGTAATAAATTTTTGAAGGGGAGTCCAGTAATTTTTCTAATTCATAAGCACGATACAAAGGAGACGGTCTCCAGATTTTGTAAACTTCCCTTACTTCTTCCGGAATATCAATCCATCGTTCTTGCGAAACTTCCTGTTTGATAAGTTCCATCGGGAATAATGGTGCCAGATCCTGAGGACCTATTGGCTGCAAAGTTCCCGGATGTAAGGGAGGTAACATAGGATTAGGCATGTCAGCCTGAATGTTGTACCACTGACGAGGAATGTCCTTCTCGGTCAGGTAAATTTTTTTTGTTTTTTCCATGTTTTTAAAAATTATAGTTAATTCAGATTTTAAAATTCTGTTTTAATAATCTTATACTCACATTTCCTTTCCTAAATTTTATGTTCTACATTACAATTCTTTTTTCTTTGATTTATTCAATTCGTATTTCGTAAAGCATTCGTAAATTCGTATAATTCGTATTTCGTAAAGCCTCTAAATTTCGTAAAATCTATTTATTTATGAACAAAATTCGCCTTAGCCTTTGGCCCGTTTGTTTTAAAATTTTCCAATCCTATTTTCATATCCTCTGTTAGGAGGCATTCGCCAAACATTCTTGATTCCAAATCCAATCCGTCTTTTAAATTTAATCTTGCTCCATCATAAATTGCCTTGACCAAAATTACATCTATTTTTTTACTTAAATGTCCGATTTCCAATGTCTTTGGTGTTCCATTAGTGCTAAGTGGTTCTTGAGAAATGACTTTAACTTTCACCTCACCTGAGGCAATTTGTTTCGCCAATTTTATGGCTTCATCAATCAAATCCCCTTCCACTTCTTTAAAAATCAAACCAATTTCCAACGCTTCTTTTGCCGAAACATTTCTGGCAGTCCGAAGAATATCTGCTGCTTTTTCAATTCCTACCAAGCGTGGCAAACGTTGAGTAGCACCGGCTCCCGCAATAAAACCAAGATTTACTTCCGGTTGACAAGCCA
>CAYHCM010000163.1:2216-7610 GCA_964355045.1 uncultured Chitinophaga sp.
ATCTGACCAAGTACTTCAAGGTTTAAGGCATTCAATACTTTTGGTCGCCGAATGGTAATTACCAAAACCTCATCTTGTTTTTTAGCAACAATATCTTTTAGTTTCCATCCACCTTCCTGCTTTGCTTGCTCTAAAATTTTTGGAAATGGAAATGCTGGATGTGCAGCACAAAATTCTTTTACCAACTCATAGGCTTTAACAATTCCAATTTTATTCATAAAACCAAATGGAGGCTTTATTGCCAACGATAGTTCGCAAGCCATATTCAAATCGTTGATGTCAACAATACCGATATCCAGTATGTAGGAAGCCAGAGCAAAAAATGCCCCTTGAAATTCTTTAACTAATTTTTCTTCCTCTTCTGAAATCAACTCTACAATTTCGCCTCGTTGAGCAGTATTCCAGGCTTCCTTATTCTGAGTTTTTTCGTGTAATAGATTTGGTGTTTTAAACCAAGGCATTAACAGTTTCCCCATTTCATCCAAACCATGGGCGGTAATTGGATTTCCTCCGGTTAAATTTAAAGCAGTGAACGGACCAACACCAAGTCCAAGTGCTTTAACCGCTGCAGCATCAATTTCTTTTTCTGTTCCCCAACCCTTTTCAAAACAAAGAATAGCTGTTTGGCAAAGTCCTTCAAAAATCGGATCCATCGCGTAACCGTAAGAACTATTAACTTTGACGGGAACCTTGCCAATGGATTCATAAAATCCAAGTAAAAGGGATAATAAATTATCATCTGTTTCTTTTCCCGGAATTAACTCCACAACCGGATTTATTTCGGCAGGAAAAAAATAATGAGCAACCAAACAGCGGGATTTATTTTTAATATTTCTGAAAATAACTTCGGGCTGCATATGGGACGAGTTGGATAGATAAATGCAGGATTCGCCTGTCAAACTTTCGACCTGTTTGAAAATCTTATCTTTAATATTTTCATCTTCAGTGGCAGCTTCCACAACTATTTGAGAGCCTTTTACATTCTCATAATCAGAAGAAAAAACCATGGAACCCTTTATTTTTTCAGCTTGTTCAGGTTTAAAGGCTCCCGATTCAAGTCCTTTCTGGATTTTTTTAAATGCCTTAGTGGTGGCTTTCTCCAAGGCTTCCGGAGATATGTCAACTACAATCACTTTTACATTATAAGGAGAAAGTGATTTTGCAAAATGAAGAGCAATATCAGGCCCTATTTGTCCGGCTCCGATAACCGATATTTTTGAAATTTCAATGTTTTTAAAATTAAATGCCATATATTAATTCTTTTTTTAAAATTGGTTAATCAGCAATTTTCCCAAACCGGTTTCCTCTTTTCAAGAAATGAATTTATACCCTCGTTGGCATCTTTGGTTTCCATTAATTGATTTACATACATCGATTCCAATTGGGGTATAAAATTGCTTAAAAGATGGTTGAATTTTACCCTTGCTGCTTTCACGGCATAGCGTAATGATGAAGCACTTTTTTGAAGAATATTCTGCTCAATCCACCTATTGGTTTCATCCTCCATTTCTATTTTATTTTCAAAAACCTTATTCAATAATCCAATTTGAATACCCTCATCGGCTGAGATGGTTTTACCGGTTATTAAAATTTCTTCGGCCCGGGCATACCCAATTTTTAAAGGTAAAATAACGGAGGCCGGAGGCGGGAAAACGCCTAGTATTATTTCAGGTTGGCCCATTTTTGCCGTTTTATCAGCAAATAGAAAATTACATATTAAGGCTATTTCCATTCCACCACCCAGGCATTGCCCTGAAATTTTTGCAAGAGTAGGAATGGCCAAATCGCGAATGGTATAAAAAAGTTGATGAAATGATTTGAGCATAGTAGCAGCCGCATCTTTCTGATGTTCCTCAACGCTGGCTCCAAAGGAAAAATGCTTGCCGGCTCCTTCAAAAGTTATGAGTTTAATGGCCGAATTTGATCTAAAAGAGTTAAGCGTTTCCTGTAATTCAGCCATCATTACCGAATCTAAAACATTTCCTTTGCCATCATCAAAAATCAGTTGAGCGACAGAACCACTATGCGTATAATTGAGTTTTAATTTTTCCATTTCCTAACTTTATCACTGGTTTTTTAATTCAACAAATATTTGGCGGTTAAAATTTCTTTACCCCGTTCAATTGCATTTTCATTTTCAGGGATTAAATGGTGATGCCTTGAAGGCAAAGATTTCTCCAACCCTTTATGCATAAATTCAGGATCAATAACGGGTTTTAATTTTAAAAATGCCCCGAGGATATACATGTTAAATCCTTGTTTAAAATTTTGTTTTGATGATTCATCCGCTGCTTCAACAGTATAAATATTAATATCTGTCCGGGTAGGATGAGAGGTTATTCCATTGGGGTCGTAAATTAAAATGCCTCCCTTTTTTACCATTTTTTCAAACTTATCCATGGATTGCTGATTCAAAATAATGGCCGTATCAAACTGATTTAAAATAGGAGAACTGATTCGTTCATCACTCAGAATAACCGTCACGTTTGCTGTTCCACCGCGCATTTCAGGTCCATACGAGGGCATCCAGCTCACCTCTTTATTTTGCATCATGCCTGAATAGGCTAAAATTTTGCCCATGGATAAAACACCTTGTCCTCCAAATCCTGCTATAATTATTTCTTCTGTCATTTTGTCATTTTTTATTGCTTATTTCCCATTGCTAATTAACTTATTTCGGAACTTTAATATCGCCCAAAGGAAAAACAGGAAACATATTTTCTTCCATCCATTTGTTTGATTCAAGCGGTGTCATTTTCCATCCCGAATTACAATTAGAAACGATTTCAACAAATGATAATCCTCTTTTTTCCAACTGGCATTGTACTGCCTTTTCAATGGCTTTTTTTGTTTTGCGAACATTTGCCGGGGTATGAACACTTTGTCGGGTTACAAAACAGGTTCCGGGTAACATAGCAACCATTTCCGTAATTTTTAAGGGATAGCCCATTGTTTGCACATCACGGCCATAGGGCGATGTAGCAGTTTTCATATTAGGTAAAGTGGTTGGAGCCATTTGCCCGCCGGTCATTCCATAAATGCCGTTGTTTACAAAAAATATGCAAATATTTTCACCCCGGTTACAGGCATGTATTGTTTCCCCGGTTCCTATTGCCGCTAAATCACCGTCGCCCTGATAGGTAAAAACAAATTTGTCGGGTAACAGTCTTTTTATTCCGGTTGCTACTGCCGGAGCACGGCCATGGGCAGCCTGCTGCATATCAATATCTAAAAAATCATAGGCTAAAACGGAGCATCCAACCGGAGCAACGCCTATAGTTTGGGATTGAAGCCCCATTTCCTCTATCACTTCCATAATTAAACGGTGGGCAGTTCCATGACCGCAACCGGGGCAATAAGATAGAGCAGCCGGGGTCATCAACAGGGTTCTCGAGTAAACGAGATTTTCAACCTTACATATATCTTCTCTAGTTAGAACTTCTTCCATAATTTTTATTTTTTATAAAATTTTCTTCCATAACATTTAAAACTTCATCAGGTGCCGGAATTATTCCCCCAAGCCTTCCGTAATGCTCCACCTTTACCGCTCCGTTTGCTCCGAGGCGAACATCCTCTATCATTTGTCCGGCGCTCATTTCAACACATAAAATCCCTTTTACCTGTTGGGCTAATTTTTCAACTTCGCTATACGGAAATGGAAATAAAGTTATTGGTCTTAACAAACCTACCTTTATTCCTTTTTCTCTTCCCAGTTGCATTGCCTTTTGGCAAACTCTGGCACTTGAACCATAGGCTACAAACAGATATTCTGCATCATCACACATCAATCGTTCGAACCGTACTTCATTTTCGGAAATCTTTTTAAATTTTTCCTGAAGATGAATATTTATTTTTTCCTGCCTCACCGGATCTAAATCAAGGGAAGTAATTATATTTCGTTCCCTATCGGGAGTTTTTCCGGAGGTAACCCAGGGATATTTTTTTATAATTTCCTCATTGGTCATTCGTGGAATTTCAGCATCCAACACTACCTTCTCCATCATTTGCCCGATGGCCCCATCCGACAAAACCATTACCTGAATTCTGTATTTAAACGCAAGATCAAAACCGAGTTTTGCAAAATCATACATTTCCTGAACCGAAGCCGGAGCAAGAACAATCATTTTATAATCGCCGTGTCCTCCCCCTTTCACAGCCTGAAAATAATCGGACTGAGATGGTTGAATGGTTCCTAACCCCGGGCCTCCGCGAACGACATTTAATAATAAACACGGAAGTTCGGTTCCTGCCATAAACGAAATTCCTTCCTGCATTAAGCTGATTCCGGGACTTGATGAGGAAGTCATAACCCGTTTACCACAAGCCGCCCCGCCATAAACCATATGAATGGAGGCAATTTCACTTTCAGCCTGAAGTGTAACCATTCCCGTTCTTTCTTCGGTTTTGTTCATCATTAAATATTCGAGAACTTCCGACTGTGGTGTAATAGGATAGCCGAAATACCCGTCACAGCCCGCACGAATAACTCCTTCCGCTATCGCCTCATTTCCTTTCATTAATCGTATATCTTCCATTTGGAATTTTATTTTTAAGTGCTTATTTAATTATTTTTTATGCCATTGCCATATCATTTAATTTTACCCGATAAACCGAAATTACCCCATCGGGACAAACCAAGGCACAATTAATACATCCATTGCAATCATCGTTCACCGTCATAGCATAATGATATCCTTTGCTGTTTAGCTTTTCTGACATTGCAATAGTTTGTTCTTTACAAACGGGAACACACAATTGGCATCCTTTACACCGTTCAACATTTATTACTATTTCTCCTTTAACTTTTGCCATGGTTTTAAATTTTTTCTTTACAACATTACTTTGATTTATATTTTTATTTTATGATGAAAATCATGTCCTTTTAATCTATACGAAATACGAATTTTATGAATTTAGGAATGTGGATTTCATGGGCTTTTAATCTTTACGAAATACGAATTGTACGAATTTACGAATGGGTTATTACGAACTTGTTTGCTTAAATTGTGGTGAAATTTTATGGTGCAATTCTTCGTTCCATTCATGGCCTTCTGCCAGTAATTGCCTTAATAAAATGAAATCCACTTCCCTGTTGTCTTTAGGTCCATCGTTAAATGCTTTGAACCCGGCTTTAGCCTCGCTCATCATATTTAAGGCCAACCATTCACGGCTGCTTTCCTTATTTTTATCCCAATGTTCCAGTTTTTTCTTTCTTACTTCTGTAAGCGTTTTGGCTAAACAGTTTGGAAAGGTGTGCAATAATTTAGCTATAAGTTGATTTACGGATTCATCTAATTTTGATAAATCAACAGTTCCTGATTCCATAAGTTCCTTTCCGGCTTTTAATGCGTCACCTTTTTTCATGGTTCCAAAAACCAGTTTTCCGAATTCATC
>CAYHCM010000164.1:0-7581 GCA_964355045.1 uncultured Chitinophaga sp.
AAAAAAAGTGTAGGTTTGGGTAAATTTTTAAAATGAAGTTTTTTAGTTTTCTATTCGTTTGTTTTTTACTCCCGGCCATTGGCACAGCACAATCGGTTACCGTAGGTTCGGGTAGTTATGGAGGAACAAATGTTTATGGGCCAATGTATTCCACCAACTTTTTTGATACTGCTTTTAGCAGGCATGCCTACATTTACCCGTCGTCGGTACTTACGGGCTTAAATCATGGCGATACGATTAGCAGTGTAGAGTTTTATGCTCAGGCCGATTTACCAATGACCAACAATCCCATTCTTAAAATTTATATGAGAATGGTCAGTAATGATACATTTCCAGCCACAAATCTTAATTGGACCAATGAATCAAAATCGGCCGGAATGAAGTTGGTATATGATGCCAATCCGATAGCTATTATTGATGGAAGTTCAGGATTTAAGAATTTTATTTTTAATAAATCAAAATTTAAAGTGGACACTACAGGAGGTAAAAATAATTTAGAAATATTATTGGCATATAATCAAACTGTAAAGCAACAGTCGGGCACATTTTGGTTATACGAAAGCAACTTTACAGTTCCTGAATTTAAAAGCCGTAATGAAGGCAAACTTACTTACGGAAGTGGACAAACGCCTGATACTACAAAATATTCGGATATGCGTAAACCAACTATTCGAATAAATTTTCCGAGATATAAAAATAATCTGGACGTGTTGATGACCTATTGTCTGGGTAAAGTTCCTATATTGGCGGGGGTTAAAGATTCAGTAAAAGTATTAGTAGCCAATCATGGCAAAAGTACAGTTACCGGTGCCAAACTTTATCTTAACATTAGCGGAGCAAATAAACATAAAGACAGCCTGATTATTGGCAACCTAAAACCTTGGGCTGAGAAGATATACGGTTTTGGAAATTTCAAACCCGATTCGTCAGGAACAGATGCTATTCATATTTCATTAAGCAAGGATGATTACAACGGCAATAATTATGATACCATAATAAGGGAGATAAATTATAATGTATTTTCTCACGCCGACCCTTTTAAGAGCAATGCCGGAGGTATTGGGTTTGCAGGTGAAACAGGAGATTTTGTAGCAAAGTTTTTTTCTGATACCGGAGTTTATATCAATCAGGTATCGGTTGACTTTAGCGGTTCAGGCCGTGGATTCAGAGTTGGAATTTGGGACGATAATGCTTCCGGTGGATTTCCGGGTTCGGTTTTATTTATGTCAGATTCACTCACATCCAAAGCAGGAACATATATTCTTCCGGTTCTTCCAAGGGTAAAAGTCGGAGGCGGTTTTTATGTAGGCATTCGTCAAAATACCATATTCAATGTGGCCTTTTCATTTCAGGATGAGGATCCGATAAGGCCGGGAGCATTTTATTTTACATCACCAATGGGTAATACAGCCTGGACGCCTTTCAGCCCGGGTTTTCCATATAAATTTAATATCCAACCCCGTATTCAGGTTGCCAATGATGTAGCGCCTTTAACGATTAATTACCCTACGGTTAATCAGGATATAGATTATAATATTTATGATTCTATAGGGCCTGTCGCCACCATTGTAAATTACGGATTTAATGACCAAACAACTCCTTTTAAAGTAGAGTGCAAAATATCGGATCTGTTTGGAAGGAATGAATATAAAAGTGTTAAAAAAATTACCCTCAATTCAGGCCAAACAAAAACAGTATATTTTGATACTACCTTTAGAATGTATAATATTGGTGATCATAAAATAACTGTAACCACAAAACTTACCTCCGATAAGGTAAACGACAATGACAGTATTTTCCAGCAATTTAAAATATCGGTAAAACATGATATCGGTGCTGATTTAATGTATTCGCCATCACAAAATGGCATATTCGAATATAAAAAAGATACCATTTTACCAACGGTTAGAATTAATAATTTTGGCACTGTAGCTAAAAATAATTTTAAAGTTACTTTCCGTATCAGGAATGATACAGCAGTTGTATATACCGAAACTCTTACAAAATCATTAGCAGCAGGGCAGCAACAAATAATTACTTTCAGTCCGCTGGTTCCAACTACAATCGGCGATTTTATTGCTGAATGTTTTACAACCCTAAAAGATTCCATACCGTTTAATGATACCGTTCGTCATAACATTACTTTCGTTAAATCAAACGATGTAAGTGCAAAGGAAATAAGCGTTCCATTACCCGCAACTGCTTATCCAATGGGAGGTTTTTTCTTCCCTAAACTAATTGTAAAAAACTATGGAAGCAAAACTCAGGACACGGCTTTTAAAGTGCAAATCTGGGTTTATGATACTAAAGGACAGCAGTTTTTTTACGATTCGCTTTTTACCCCTTTAGGCGGATATTCCGAAACTCAGGTTACTTTTAAACGTGTAAATCTGCCAATGGTTTTTGGTAAATATAAAATATTTTTTAAAACGGCATTGGCAGGTGATCAGGAAATATTGAACGATACCTTAACCGGTTTTTTTACCGTAATACCCAACCGCGAAATTGGAGTAGTAAAGTTATTGATGCCTGCCAAAGACACAGTGTTGTCCATAGAAACTTTACCTTTTAAACCAAAAGTAAAAATAAAGAATTTTGGTTCCCAAACCTTAGCCTCAGCCGGGCCGGTTATTATAAAAATATTTAATAAAACAACGTTGATTTACGAAGATTCGGCTTTTGCTACCGGCAATCTTTCGTATAATTCTTCCATAGATGTAACGTATAAAAAAGATTTTTTATTTAAAGAAACGGGTGAACTTACATGTTTAACTTTTACAAGGCTTACCAACGATTTAATACGGTCGAATGATACATTGAACATTACTAAATTCAGAATCACCCGTTATTATGATTTGGCTATTGATACCATTTCAAATTTTTTGAACGGACAGATATTTGATTATGAGAACAATTTTTTTAAACCACAGATACTTATTATAAACAATGGGTCAAAAGCATATCCTGAGCCTTATTCCGTAAAACTTGATTTGTATAAAAACGGAAGCTTGTTTCAATCTTTATCAAGAAGTTTTGATTCATTAACAAAGTTTGCTACAAATTCATGGTTTCAGGATAGTCTTATAAATTTAAGGCAGGTTGGTGATTTTAAATTATGTGCCATGACTATCGCATCCTTAGATCAACGACAGGATAATGATAGCACTTGTTGGATATTAAAAATTGAAAAACCGAATGATTTGGCATTGGACAGTATTATTTTTCCCGATAAAATAAATCAGTGTTATAATAATATTGTTTATCAACCCATAATTAAAGCAACCAACCTGGGCTTAAAACCTATAGTAAACGCAAATATTGAATTGCGGATCTATGAAACTACCAATATTTATTGGGTAAGTGGCAGGTCGGTCAATCTTAACCCTGCTGAATCGAAATGGGTAAAATTTGACAGCACGCTTAAATTTGATTTTGTAGGTACATCATGGGCAAGGGCTTTAGGTAGTTTAT
The DNA here is from genome assembly GCA_964355045.1 of uncultured Chitinophaga sp. Taxonomy (GTDB): domain Bacteria; phylum Bacteroidota; class Bacteroidia; order NS11-12g; family UBA9320; genus JABWCE01. The sequence continues at coordinate 3,472 of CAYHCM010000164.1, forward strand.
TAAATGATAATGAAAAAGCCAATGATACGTTGATAAGAGTGTTTAATGTGGCCTTTGAATCGGATGTTAAAATACTTGAAAAACCGTCCTTTGTTATATATCCAAATCCTACTTCCGGAAAATTAATTATAACAGCACCTGATAATTCGAAGCAACAGCTTACCATTTGGAATGCCTGCGGGCAAAAGATATTTGATAAAATATTAATACCTACCGGCCATCAATTGGAGTTGGATTTAAAAGAGGACTTGGAATTTAAATGCGGAATTTATTTTATCAGGCTTCAAAATTCTAATACCGATAGCTATCGGCATCAGTTGTTTAAGCTGGTGGTGTATTAAAAGTGGAATTTTTATAAAGTAATAACGGGGTTATCTCACGACCACCCCGTTATAAATTAACTAAACCTTATGAATAAACTTGGTACAAAGTTAAGGCATTTTTAGATAATTAATCAAGCACCCCGACATCATTAATATTTAATGACAACTCAATTACACAAAGTACACAAGACTTTATTTATTTATGCGATTGGTTATAAGCATATACCCTTCCTTTTTTCCGTCATTAATTTTTATATTACTCAATATTTTATATACAAGCCCTGTGTTTAAGCTATACACAGCTTTATCAACAGATTCTTCCAGTATGTTTCTATCCTCTTTTACAAAAACCTGAACACAATCCAAATAACTGTTCCAGGGAGTTGCTACCCATGTATAGGAAGCATATTCAGGATTATTCGTATTAAACGTATTCATGTTCCATTTACGGTTTTTTGTAACCGGAAAAACAAAACAGGTAACTGTATAATTCCCTTTAACAAGATTGATATGGTATTCGTTTTTTCGATAAAAATAATAGGATACATAATTCCACCCCTTTGTGGTATCGTATGTTAAATAAAGTTCGGCCAGGTATGTGGTGTAGCCGGTGCTATCCGTTTTTTCATTCCTTATTATTTCTTTTATATAAAACCTGACCGAATCTTTTTTACCGGTAAAGTCTGAATAAAGAATGGAATCAACAGAGAAAACATTTACCATTCCCTGCCTTATTGGAAAATAATTAAGTCCGAAATCTGTTGGGGCTTCAATTCGTTTACATCCAAAACAAAAAACAATGAGTGAAAGGAAAAAAAAACAGCGAAGAAGGATAGCCACTTATTTAAATCGTATTAATCCTTTTTTGAAAATTATACCTTTTTCAATGCGGGGAGGCCTTACCAACACTATATTACCCTGCGCATCTAATGAGTCATTATTAACCAAATCCAAATGAATGGTTTCCTTATAAACAAGGCCAATATCTTTACTGAAAATTTCATATTCAATATCTCTTTTACGAAGGTTGTTGGTACTGTCCATTTTAACTTTTATACAATTGGGGTAGATTTTTGAAGCAAATTTATAGTTAAAATTAATCATGGAATATTCATAATCCTGCGGATCCAGATTATTTAATTCATTGCCATTCCAGTAGTAATAGCGAGCTATAGGAAATACTAAGGAGGTAGTGATAACGCTGTTTTCCTTGTGGTTTATCCTTAATTTTTCAACTTCGTAAAAATGATTTTTGTTAAATATCCAGTTGATGCTGTCTTTGGAATGAAACCTTGCCATGGTGTAGGTCGTTTTACCGGTATCATCAAATTTATTAACCACCACATCTTTAATATAAAAAGATTGGGTATCGCCTGAGGGCTTAGTTCCGTTGAAGCCAAATTTTACTGAATCGGCCATATAAATAAATTCACTTCCAATTTTTAAAGGTAAATAGGAATGACCAATATCGGTAACTATGGGTTCATATTCATTTTTACGGCAATTTGATAATACCAATAAAAATAATATTGAAAGTAAAATAACTCGTGTCATAAGTAATATGTTGCAAAGGAACGCAGTTTTTTTAAATTAAAATGAACTGACATTTCATTTTATGTTCACAAAAAGGGGCAATTAGTATTAAATTCGCGGGAAATTTAAAAATATGCAATTATTAAATGGCTTACAAGTAGCCAAAACGATTAAGGAACAATTAGCACAGGAAGTAAATAGTATAAAAGAAAAAGGGTTAAGAGTACCACATTTGGCAGCTATTCTAGTGGGAAGTGATGGCGCCAGCCAAACGTATGTAAATAGTAAAGAAGCAGATTGCAGGCAGGTAGGATTTGATTCTTCAGTTTTCAGGTATGATGAAACAGCAACCGAACAGGAAATATTAAATAAAGTAGAGGAAATAAATAACAATCCAAATATTGACGGACTTATAGTTCAATTACCCTTGCCAAAGCATATTTCTGAACTGAAAGTTACCCAAAAAATAAATGCTGAAAAAGATGTGGATGGTTTTCATACCGAAAGTTTAGGGAAATTATTAAAAGGAGAAGATACCTTCATTCCCGCTACACCATATGGAATTTTGATGATGCTGGAATTATATAATATTGAAACCACAGGTAAACATTGTGTGGTAGTAGGGCGAAGCAATATAGTAGGCCGACCGATGAGTGTTCTTATGTCTCAAAATACCAATTACGGAAATTGCACAGTAACCCTTTGCCATAGTAAAACAAAAAATATAGAGGGTTTTATTAAGCAAGCCGATATTGTGATAGCCGCCTTGGGCAAACCTGAATTTATTAAAGGAAGAATGTTGAAACCCGGTGCTATTGTTATTGATGTGGGTATTACACGTGTGGAAGATAAGAGTAATCCGAAAGGTTATGTTTTAAAAGGAGATGTGGACTTTGAAGATATTAAGGAAATTGCCTCTGCGGTAACACCTGTACCCGGCGGTGTTGGACCCTTAACACGCATCGGTTTGTTAAAAAACACCTTTAAGGCTTATATAAAATCTAATCTTAGCTCTTCAATTTGAACGAACAGCGTTATCCTGTAATGGACATTTTTTATACCATACAGGGCGAAGGAGCCTGGAGTGGCAGTGCATCCTATTTTATACGACTTGGTGGATGTGATGTGGGATGCGTGTGGTGTGATGTGAAAGAAAGTTGGGATGCATTAAAATTTCCATCTTATACAGCCGATGAAATTATTGAAAAATTTGAACCGACTACTTGCAACATGGTAGTGATAACAGGTGGTGAACCGGCGATGTACAACCTTACTGACTTGACAAATGGTTTGAAAAACAAAGGTTTCAAAGTTCATATTGAAACTTCAGGTGCATATCCTTTAACCGGAACTTTTGACTGGATATGTTTTTCCCCAAAAAAATTTAAAAAACCCATAGAAAATTTTGGTAAAAAAGCGGATGAATTAAAAGTAATTGTATTTAATAAATCCGACTTCGAATGGGCTGAAACCTACAGAAAAGAGGTAGGGGGAAAATGCAAACTTTATTTGCAACCCGAATGGGACAAGCGCGAAACAGTAAAAGAAATAATAGTGGATTATGTTAAAATGAATCCGGAGTGGAAAGTGTCGTTACAAACCCATAAATATTTGGAGATTCCTTAATTTTAAAATTCTAAATTTGAAATTGAGAATTCGTAAATTGGTACAAATTCGTATTTCGTAAAAAAAAATAAAAATCTAAAATCGTAAATCAAAAATAGAATGTCATTACAATGCGGAATAGTGGGCTTGCCCAATGTAGGGAAATCAACCCTTTTTAATTGTTTATCAACGGCCAAAGCTACGGCGGCTAATTTTCCTTTTTGCACCATCGAACCGAATATCGGGGTTATAACGGTACCCGACGAAAGGCTGTTTGCTTTGGAAGAAATTGTAAAGCCTGAAAAGGTTTTGCCAACAACCATCGAAATTGTTGATATAGCAGGTTTGGTAAAAGGAGCGAGCAAAGGCGAAGGATTGGGAAATCAGTTTTTGGGAAATATAAGAAATACGGATGCCATACTTCATGTGTTGCGCTGCTTTGACGATGATAATGTAATTCATGTGGACGGATCGGTAAACCCTGTTCGCGATAAGGAAATTATTGATACCGAACTTCAGATAAAAGATTTGGAATCCATTGATTCCAAACTTTCAAAGATGGCACGGGCGGCAGATACTGCTTCTAAAAAAATAGTTGAAATTCTAAAGGTTTATAAGAACCATTTGGAATCAGGGCAAAATGCCAGAA
>CAYHCM010000165.1:0-7441 GCA_964355045.1 uncultured Chitinophaga sp.
CCTATTTAAACTTATAAGCTATGGCCGCACTAACGGACTGACCCATTTTATATCTAAAAATGGTGTTATCGCTTTCTTCATTGTACTTTTTATTTGAATTTAAATCCTGATAAAAAACAAGATCCTTTGCTAATAAGTCTCCAATAGTAAGCTTATAATCCCATCGCTTAAACGATTTGCTTATTTGTATGTCAATGACGGTTCGGGGGTTTTCATAAATATCCAAACCCCATTTGGCTAATTTTGGTGCACCTACAAAAGCTATTCGTCGTCCTATTTTATTATAACTCACATTAAATCCCCAACCATTTGTGTCGGTATATTGCAAACCCATGTTTAATACATAGGGCGACTGACCTTGCAATGGCCTATCGGCTAATGCCACTGACAACGGGCCGAACTTTATTTTTGATTTTATCAACGATAAATTTGAATAAAATGTAAGTTTTTCAAATAATTTTATTCGGGTGGCTTTTGTTATGAAACCGAATGATTTTCGATATTCTAATTCCAGCCCGTAATTTTCAGCACTTTCCTGATTTGAGTATCCAAAGGTTCGCATGGATACTTGGGTAACATCTATTGACATTTCAATCGGGTTGGTTAGTTTTTTATAAAATGCTCCTATCGAAATTACTTCTTTTGATTTAGGAAATAATTCCCAGCGAATATCATAGTTCCAGATTTTGGCAGGTTGCAAATTTGGATTTCCTGCAATGTTGGAATTAAGGTTAAAATTAAAGAACGGAAATGCTGCCAACTCTCTGAATTCAGGCCTGTTTAAGGTTTTTCCGGCTGAGAGTCTTAAACTTGATTTTTCAGTGATGCTCCAGGTAAAATTTAACGAAGGGAGAAAATTGGAATAGGACGAATCTATTGTCAACGGCATATTGGTTTCGTTGGCGGTCTTAATTTTTTGATGATAATTTTCATATCTCACGCCATACACAAATCTAAAATCTTTGAATAATCGCGTATCCATCATTAAGTAAGCGGCATTTAAATTGGATACTGCATTGTAATTATCGCGGGCCGGAGAGCTTTGTTCAACCATATAAACACCATTCTCTTTAATATTGCCTTCGCCCAAATTAGTTTCGGGATTGCCGGTAATACCCCAAGGCCCCATATATGTAAAATATCGTGACGTAAATTCACGTGATCGTGTTTGTGAAAAAAGGCCTGTTTTAAACTCATTTTTAGTTATTAAAAACTTAAACGGAATGATATAATTTACAGTTCCACTAAATATCCGTTCGGTCATATTTGAATAAAACCTACCGGTAGAACCCGAAAACTGATTAATATTAACCAACAAATTGTAATCTTTTGAATTTTCTTCATCACTCCAATACGACACAATTCTATAATCGGGCATGGAACGGAATATGCTTCCCGCATTTAATACCCAATTTAATTTATGTTTCTTTTCATTTAATAAATGGTCGCCTGCAAGCTGAGTTGAAAAAATTCTGTTTTGACTGTAAATGTTGCTGTACGAACGGATATAGTATAAATTATCATTGCTGCTTAATCCGGTTCGGGTAGTAGTAATATTATCGGTACTTAAATTAAATAAGTTTTTTACAGTAAATATATGTTTCTTTTTAAGTTTATATCCGAAATTTAATAATGCACCAAATGCCACATTATTTGTGTATTGATTATCTTTTAAATCGGCATCCAGATTGTTATCTTCATACCTGAATTTTTTTTGTTCAACCATGGTGGTTCGGTTGCTATTGGAATAAGTGAAGGAAGCCAAAGTGCCAAAAGAATTTTGATGGTGCCTGAAACTGCGGCCCCATGAATAGGATAAATTGCTGTTAGGCATGGCTGTTTTTTCATATATTTTCCAGTCATTATTAAACTTTTTTGTAAAGTCAATATATTCTGATATTGGCTGGCCTTCCCTAAAATTTTCATTAACCGGCATTTTACGGGTTCCATTATCAAAACCTAAAACATCTGTTTTTGAATTTCGGAAATGAGAGGTTTTTTGAAACGTGGTGAGAGAATGTGAACCTATGGAAAAATTAAGCGTCGATGTTTTTGTATCAGGAATACTTTTGGTATTTATCATAATAATACCGCCGGCAAAATCTCCTGTCATATCAGGCGAAGGGCCTTTATAAATCATCAAATTGTCAATAAGATTGGATGGAATGATATTAAAAGCAAATGCTTTGCGATCGCTTTCGGTACTCGGCAATGGCGCACCATTTAGGTATGCTGCATTATATCGGTCATTCATCCCTCGAATAATGGCAAATTTATTTTCCTGAATACTGGCTCCGGTTACCAGTTTCAAAACATCGGATACGTTTCGCGCTGCTGTTTTTGTAAATTGACTGTTCGTTATCCCATCGCCTACAGAAACGGCATTTTTTCGCCAAATATTAATTGCCTCGTATGAAGATTCTTTGGCCTTTGTATATACTACTGCTTCATCCAAGGCTTTTCCGGTTTTCGAAATTTCTTCAATTACCATATCCTGAATCACGGTCTCATTTTCTTTTACAACAATACCTGAAACTATTAATTCCTTGAACATAATGTACCGCACTAATAAATTATAAGTGCCCGGTTTAACTTTCAATTCGTATTTTCCATCTAAATCGGTAGCCGTTCCAATGGTAGTTTCATTAATACTAACTGTAACTCCAACCAAAGCCTCGCCGGTAGTTTTATCAATTATCTTACCAATTATTTTACTTTGCGCAAAAGCTAAATGGGTTAATAAAGAGAGTAAAATAAAAAGAATAGAAGTTTGGAATCTTAGATTTTGTAGATGTATATTTAATTTTTTCATGCACCCGCAAAGGTGATATTGAAATATTACGAAGACTTTGCGGCAATGTTAATTTATTGTTAAACAATCGCAGAATATTTTATATTTTCATTCGATTTGTTACCGTAAATTAATTTTTCTTCAAAATTGAAATATTTTAATCCAATACGCTAATCATAAATTTGAATATTAACTTTCACTTAATGTTACCTTAACATTAAGACGTGAATTAATAATTTAACAAAATGATAATACTCAATTAACAATTGAATGTATTTGTTTTGCAGTCGAAATAAAATCACTCATGGTAAAATTAAATTCAACTTTGAAAATCAGTTTATTAGCCTTTCTTTATATTCTAACATCTATTAACTTAAATGCTCAGGATAAGACCAAAACTACAGTAAAACATTGGTACGAAAATATTGCAATAAGAGGTTACACCCAAATCAGATATAATAGATTATTAGAAACCAATGATTCTTTAAAAAATGAACAAGGAGATAAATCGTGGGGGACCGGTGGTTTTTTTATCCGTCGTATGCGAATCATATTTAGTGGCAATGTTCATGAACGAGTATATATATATATTCAACCTGATTTTGCTTCGTCTCCTTCAAGCGGATCAAATAATTTTGGACAATTGCGCGATGCATATTTTGATTTGTCGTTGGATAAAAAGAAAGAATTTCGTTTTCGGGTAGGTCAAAGTAAAGTTCCTTTTGGATTCGAAAATTTACAGTCAAGCCAAAACCGCTTGCCATTGGATAGAAATGATGCGTTAAACAGTCCAGTTTCAAATGAACGTGATTTAGGGGTATTTTTTTATTGGGCGCCCGATAAAACAAGGAAACTTTTTAGTTCCTTGGTAAGCGATGGATTAAAAGGTAGTGGAGATTATGGGGTATTAGGTATAGGAGTTTTTAATGGCCAAACGGCTAATAAAAATGACGCCAATAAAGATCCGCATATTGTTGCGCGATTGACTTATCCTATAGAATTTAAAGGACAAATAGTTGAAGCCAGTATTCAAGGATATAAAGGAAAATATGTAATTGAAAGCAAATCGGCCAAAACCAAATTCATTAAAGATTTAAACTATGATGATAATCGTGCCGCTGCAAGTTTTGTTTTATATCCAAAACCATTTGGAATTCAGGCAGAATATAATATAGGAAAAGGACCTGAATTTAACCCTGCAACGGATTCTATCGAAACCCAAAAATTAAAAGGGGGTTATATTAATGCCTCTTATTTTATGAAACTGAAAAACCAAATTTTAATACCTTTTGTACGATATCATTATTATGATGGTGGCAAAAAACATGAATTGGATGCAAGAAGTTATACTGTAAAAGAATTAGAAATCGGAACGGAATGGCAGCCAGTTAAAAACTTTGAATTGGTAGTGATGTACACCATTTCAGAACGCAGATTTGAAGATTATGTATTACAAAACAATAAACAAAAGGGAAGGTTACTTCGAATCCAGGCTCAGTTAAATTTTTAAATATTTTGAACTGACTATTAATTTAATGTTAACTTAACATTGGTTGGTCAATTCAATAGTTCCTTTGCATTAAAGTTTAAAAAATAAAAAATGAAACAAATCAAATTAACAACATTATCAATCGGAGTTGCATTACTGCTAAGCAATTGCGGAGGTTCAAAAGGGCCGGAATCAACAGAAAAACTTTCGGGGGATATTAAAATTGATGGCTCAAGTACGGTTTATCCAATAACCGAAGCAGTGGCAGAAGATTTTAAGACTTCCTATCCTGATATAAGGGTTACGGTAGGTTTATCGGGAACAGGCGGAGGATTTAAAAAATTCGGGCGTGGCGAAATTGATATTAATAATGCTTCCCGATCTATCAAATCCTCAGAAGACAGTATTTGTATGGCAAGTAATATCTCACACATTGAATTAAAAGTGGCTTTTGATGGATTGGCGGTAGTGGTAAATCCATTGAACACCTGGGTGAAAGACATAACCATAGCCGAACTTAAAAAAATGTGGGAGCCTGAAGCACAGGGAAAAATAAAATTCTGGAATCAAATTCGCCCTGAATGGCCAAAAGAAGAAATCCATTTATTTGGCGCAGGAGTAGAATCAGGAACCTACGATTATTTTACCGAAGCTGTCGTTGGTAAAAGTCATTCAAGCCGCGGTGATTATACAGCAAGCGAAGATGATAACGTTTTGGTACAAGGAATTTCAACAGATAAACTTGCTTTAGGATTTTTTGGATTAGCTTATTATTCCGAAAATAAAGACAAATTAAAATTAGTAGGTATAGATGATCAAAAGGATGAAAATGGCAAGGGCGCAATATTACCATCCATCGAAACCGTAAAAAATAAAACCTATTCTCCATTGGGACGACCGTTATTTATTTATGTAAACAGCACCGCTGCAAGTCGTAAAGAAGTTCAAACGTTTATTGATTTTTATTTAACAAATGGCGGTAAACTGGCCGGCGAGGTAGGATACATAGCCATGACGGATGAAGAGTATAAAGCTGAAAAAGCAAAATTTGATGTGTTTATCAAAACGCTTACAAAATAAGTTTTGTATGTTAATTAAGATTAAATATTGAATTAAAACATTTTGGCTCCAACTTAAGTTGGAGTCTTTTGTTTTAAATTATAAGAAGGATGCCACGATTAAAAGAAAAGGGAATTGAAATAGGGTTAGCGTTGGCTGCTATAGTTACTATTCTTACTACCGTTGGTATTATTTGGGTTTTACTTTCTCAAACCATTGAATTTTTTGCGGATGTTTCTATCATTGATTTTCTTACCGATACTCAGTGGACGCCTTTATTTGCGGATAAGCATTTTGGAATACTTCCATTAGTTGCCGGCACTTTTCTTACTACCTTTATTGCCATTTTAGTTGCCTTACCAATTGGACTAACCATTGCCGTTTATTTAAACGAATATGCTCCAAAAAGTTTTAGAAAAGTTGTAAAACCATTACTGGAAATACTTGCCGCTGTTCCAACCGTCGTTTATGGTTTTTTTGCATTGGCAGTAATTACTCCTTTTCTGCAAAATATAATTCCGGGTATGGCTGGTTTTAATGCTTTATCGGCAGGGATAGTGATGGGTATAATGATAATTCCTCTAATCACTTCATTGAGCGAAGATGCCTTGTTTGCTGTGCCAATGTCATTGCGCGAAGCGTCGTATGGTATGGGTTCCACCCGTTTGCAAACCGCTTTTAAAGTAATGGTTCCTGCTGCTTCCTCAGGTATAATTGTTTCAGTAATATTAGGAATTTCAAGGGCAGTTGGGGAAACTATGATTGTGGCCATTGCTGCCGGTCAACAACCTCGTTTAACATTGAATCCTTTGGTTCCTATAGAAACGATTACTACATACATAGTACAAGTTAGTACAGGCGATGTGGCACATGGCTCCTTGGAATATCGCACCATTTTTGCAGCAGGTATGGCATTATTTGTTTTTACATTTATACTGAACAATATTAGTTATTGGGTTAAAAAGAAATTTCAGGAGAAATATGAATAACGCAGTAAAAAACAGAATAAAAGATAATGCCTTTAAATATTTTGGCATAGCCTGTACCTCTTTTGGGTTGCTGATGTTAGCCATTTTTTTAGGCAATATTTTAATAGAAGGTTTAACTAGAATTGATTGGGCATTTATAACCAACTATCCATCTCGAAAGCCTGAATTGGCAGGTATTTTACCAGCCTTAATTGGTACTTTATGGATTATGGGTTTAACCGCCATAATCGCAATTCCTCTGGGAGTTTCAGCCGGAATTTATTTGGAAGAATATGGCAAGAAAAATCGTTTGGCAAAAATTTTGGAAGTGAATATTAGTAATCTTGCAGGCGTTCCTTCTATTATTTATGGATTGTTAGGTTTAGAAATTTTTGGACGAATAATGGGTATGGGCGGAAGTTTATTGGCAGGTGCATCTACACTATCATTACTCATTTTGCCTGTAATAATTGTTTCAACCCGCGAAGCTATTAAGGCAGTTCCTAAATCAATTAAGGAAGCATCTTTTGCCATGGGTGCTTCCAAATGGCAAACCATTTGGCATCAATTATTACCGGCATCTTTTGGTGGAATAATCACAGGAATTATTTTAGCATTATCTCGTGCCATAGGCGAAACTGCTCCATTAATTGTAATTGGAGCGTTAGCGTATGTTCCTTTTGTTCCGTCAAGTCCAACCGATGAATTTTCGGTATTGCCAATTCAAATTTTTAATTGGATATCACGTCCTCAAAAAGGATTTGCAATAAATGCTGCATCTGCCATTATAATCTTGTTATTGGTTACTTTTGTGTTAAATGGAATTGCGATGTATTTAAGAAACCGATGGCAGAAAAAGGTAAAATGGTAATTATTAGAATAAAGAAAAATAAGAATGGATAAACTCGAAGCAAAAAATGTAAATGTTTTTTACGGTTTAAATAAAGTAATAAATAACGTTTCTATTTCTATACAACCAAATACTGTAACAGCTTTTATAGGTCCGTCAGGTTGCGGAAAATCTACATTTCTTCGATTATTTAACCGAATGAATGATTACATAGATACCTTTAAAATGGAAGGAAAGGTATTGATTGATGGCAGAAATATCTATGATAAAAATATTAGAGTTGA
>CAYHCM010000166.1:0-7360 GCA_964355045.1 uncultured Chitinophaga sp.
CATCGGTAATGGTATAAAACGAATCCAATAAATCAGGATTGACTTTAAGTGTAATATTGGTGTTGGCCGGATTTGGAAAAATTGAGAAAGCAATTTTATTTGTATTAATTTCAGAAATGGAAGAGGCAGGAGAATATTCAATAATATAATACAACGTGTTGCTTTCTTTCACATCATTCCATTGCCCGGCCACGCCCAGCGGCCAATTGGTAAAAGCCAACCCCAAACAGTCCTGATTTTGAAAATCATCGGGTTCATTCCCCCAATTATTATAAAGCCCGCCAACAGCCGAACCGGTTTTGGTTCCTTGCCAAAATTGAACCGATGCTCCGTTATTATCACCATCCCAAATCCATTTGCCTTCCTCAGCCCTGTCGTTGGCACCAAGCCACAAATACGAAGCGCCTCCACCATCAGGGGCTACGGTATTAGCAGCTACTATTCCGGCTTTGTTGACATATTTAAATAAACTGTCCTGTTCGGCTTTCGAATTTATTTCGGCCAGTTTTCCGCCACGGCTCACAGCACACGCTGCTGCATCAACCCAATTGAGTTTTTCTTTAATAATTTCATATTTAATACCGCTAATCGTTGTAGTATAAATATTGGATGGATTGGGTGAACATTGTGATTGCGCTAATTTGGTCGTGAATACACTTAATAAGATAAAAAGGAGAATATTTTTCATAGTATAAAATTATTTTTTAATCCCTAATCACTTTTGTTCTATAAATCATTCCGCTTTGGCTTATTTCAATAAAATAAACACCTTTGGCTTGTTCGTCAAGATTTACTGAAAACGAGTTTCCATTTAGGTTGGTTTTTTCAATTATTGTTTGGCCAGTTACATTTAATACTTTAAGTTTTCCATTTTTTAATGGAGTATTTAATACTATTTCAACTTGCCCTGAGGTAGGATTTGGGAAAACAGAAATTCCTTGCCAAATTTGTGTGTTTGCAAAGCCAAGTCCTGTAACGGTATAACATGAAGATGTATCCTTACACGAATTTTGAGTTACTTGTACGGCATAACTTCCATTTTTGGTGGCGGTAAAACTTTGAGATATTTGTCCTGAAATAGCCGATTTACCCGTATTGCAATCCAACCACTGATAAGCCGCACTTGTGGCATTCGCTTTTAACGTAGCCCCGGTTTGGGTCACAGTTTTGTCCGCGTTATTGATGGTTAAATTTAAGGTAATAACGCTGTCACAGTTTGCCTTGTTAACACGCGTTTGGGTGTAAACTCCGCTGATGGTATAGGTTTGCCCGTTTAATTTATAATTTCTGCATGCTGTGGTGGTAATGCCAAAAGTTGTACTTTTAGTAATGGTCAAGTTTAAAGTAAGAATGCTGTCGCATCCCGCCTTGTTAACCAGAGTTTGGGTATAAACTCCGCTGTTGGTATAGGTTTGGGAGTTCACGCTATAAAAATTGCACGAGGTATTGGTAATAGAACCTGTTGTACTTTGAGCTGATATGGTTAGGTTAATGGTAAGAACACTATCGCAACCTGCTTTGTTGGTAAGCGTTTGGGTATAAATGCCGGTTGTGGTGTAGGTTTGGCTATTGATGGTATAAGTTTTACAGGCATTCACATTAATAGTGGCCGCATTTTTCTTAATGGTTAAATTTAAGGTAAGAACGCTGTCGCAACCTGCTTTGTTGGTTAGCGTTTGTTTGTAAACCCCTGTTGCTGTATAAGTTTGGCTGTTTAGGGTATATGAAGCACATGCCGAAGCGGTTAGGGATGAGGTATTGTTTTTTAAAGTTAATTTAAGGGTAATGTTGCTGTCGCAGCCACCGGCATTTTTAACCAACTGGGTATAGGTTCCGCTGCTGGTATAGGTTTGGCCGTTTAATAAATAATTATTACAAGCCGAGACTGTAATTGTGGAAGAGGTTGTTCGGCAGTCTTGTAGTTTACTCACAAAATAATCATACCCAATGGAGGAGGTCAGGTTATAGGTGTTTGCTCCAGGATCAAAATCAATGGTACCGCTAAAGTACCCGGTAGTATATATTTTTCCTGAATTATCAACGGCTATGTCAGTTCCTTCGCCAAAGGAGGAAGAGTTGCCGAATCCGGTGGCACTTACAAAATTGCCCGATGAATTTAATTTAGAAATAAATATGTCAACATCACCATTAGCATACAAGTTATATTTTGAAGCTCCCGGATCAAAATCAGCCGAATCTTCAAATGATCCGGTGGTATATACATTTCCTGAGGGGTCTAAGGTAATTGAATTAGAATATTCATAGGTAATGCCTCCGAGTTTTTTTGCCCAAACATAATTACCCGTATTATCTAACTTGGAAACAAAAATATCGGTATATCCTAACGAAGTGAGATTTGCTGTGCCGCCACCGGGATTAAAATCAACAGTACCTTCAAAATATCCGGTTGTATAAATATTGGCAGATGCATCCAAAGCCATGGAGGTGGAACCATCATCGCCTGTATTGCCAATTTGTTTAGCCCAAACAAAATTACCCGATGAATCGAGCTTGGAAATAAAAATATCCAAATCACCTCCCGTATTTAAAATATAATTAGCCGACCCAGGGTTAAAATCAACGCCATCATAAAATTCGCCTGTTGTATAAACATTTTTTGATGCATCCACCGCTATTGAATATCCTGTACCTGTATTGTTAAACCCTTCAAATTGTTTAGCCCAAACAAAATTGCCTGATGAATTTAGTTTTAAAACAAAAACATCATAATATCCGCCGGCAGTAAGGTCGAATTTAGTCAAACCGGGATCAAAATCAACCAAATCTTCAAAATATCCGGTTGTATATATATTGCCTGAACCATCTAAGGTTATGGCAAATGCTATTTCACCATATTGACCATTAATTTGTTTGGCCCATACAAAATTACCTGAAGCATCTAATTTACAAATAAACATATCTAAATTTCCTGAAGAAGCCAAATCATATTTTCCGGAACCGGGATCAAAATCAACTACCGACGAAAAGGCCCCCGTGGTATAAACATTGCCCGATCCGTCCAATACCATTCCAAGGCATCCGTCAGTAGTAACACCCCCCATTCGCTTTGCCCAAACAAAATTGCCCGAACTATCTAATTTGGATATAAAAATATCAATGTCGCCGGCCGAAATCAAATTATAAACATTGCTTCCGGGGTCAAAATCTACTGTATCGCTGAAATATCCGGCTGTATAAACATTGCCGGAGGCATCAAAGGCCACAGACCGCGAAAAATTGTTGGCCGAATCGCCACCCATTTGTTTTGCCCAGTTAAATGTTAATGATTGTGCCTGAATAAAATTACACAAAAGGACTATAAATAAAGAAATAAACGTTTTTTTCATAGAAACTAAATTTGAGCGAAATTAGGTAATTATTTGAGTTTACATAAGGAGTTCAGGCTTCAATGTCATGATGTGCATATTATTAATAAATTTTACTTTAAGATGAAATAAAATGTCAGTTCATCGCAGCGAAATTTGATTATCCAAATTAGTAAATTCCTTGAAATTTGTTTTTTGCTAAATTAAAAAGAGTGATTTTAGAAACTTATTGTAATATTGTACGGCATTCTCAACAGTGAATTTAATTTTCATAATCCTTGCATGTTTTTTTCTAATTCTGTTCGGAATTCTGGTCTATTTAATTTTATTAATCTATAATCAAAACAAAATCATGGCAAATTATCCTTTACCAAAATTCCATTTCCAGGTTGACTGGGGCGGCACACGAATCGGTTTTACCGAAGTTTCAGGTTTAGATATTTTTTTTGAACCGATTCAATTCAGAGAAGGTTCTTTTAAAGAAGATGATTCCGGAAAAATGCCGGGATTGATAACTTACAGCAATATTACCCTGAAAAGAGGAATAATGAAGGAAGATAATGATTTTTTCAATTGGATTAAAACCAAGCAGGGAAGCACCATTGAGCGCCGCGATGTTGTTATAAAACTATTGGACGAAGAACATAACCCTGCATTTACATGGATTGTTAAAAATGCTTTTCCCGTAAAATATTCAGGCCCTGTATTAATGGCAAATTGTAACGACATAGCCATGGAAGAATTAGAATTGGCACACGAAGGAATAGTGGTTAATAATTCATAAGGGTGAATAACAATAAAACCATCTAAAAACTATTATCTAAAAATCTTTTGTCTGTTGCAATAACTGAATTGTAAATTCATGTATGTTTGTCGAAAAAAATAAAAATGACAAACGAACTTTGGATAAACCTGCCTGTTAAAGATATTAATAAATCGGTGGCGTTTTTTACCCATCTTGGATTTGCATTGAATCCAAATCATGGAAAGAGCGATGAATCAGCTTCAATAATTATTGGCAATAAAAATATTGTTGTGATGCTTTTTGATGAAGATACGTTTGCCAGATTTTCAGGAAACCAGATTTCGGATGTAAGCAGGGGCACGGAAGTATTGTTTTCAATAGATGCCCAAAGCCGCGAGGAAGTGGATGAAATGGCGAGAAAAGTGGTGGAAGCCGGGGGTTTGATATACGGAGGGCCAATGGAAAATTATGGATGGTTGTACGGCTGTGGTTTTATGGATTTGGATAGGCATCGCTGGAATTTGCTGCACATGGATATGAGTAAGATGCCCAAGGAATAGGGCAGGGTTAATCTTTTTATTAATCATATTTCGAGTTTAAAGGTTCCCAAAACTGGTTTTTTTATGAAAGGAAAAAATAACTCACGGTAAATAGGAAATGCTTATGAATAGAATTTCATCAGATCAGAGATATTCAAAAGAAACATTTTTTTATACAAGTTCACGATTACTCGAAAGGGCTTCATTTTATGGCATTCGGGGCCTTATTTTCCTCTATATGATTAAGGGTACCATCGGAATATCTATTCAAAATGCACATAACTTTTATGCATGGTTTGTCTCAAGTTTTGTTTTTTCACAAATATTAGGTGCAATCATAGGAGACTTAATTATTGGCAATAAAAAAGCAATAATTATTGGGGGTATTTTGCAGGCAGTTGGAGCATTTGTTCTTTGCATTCCTTCACATTTTGGTTTATATCTGGGAATGGGTTTAATCGTTTTGGGCAGCGGACTTTATACACCCAATATTTTATCTCAGTATGGAAAACTCTATTTAAATAAATCAGAACTTATGGATGCCGGATTTACCATATTTTACGAAGCTGTTAACGTAGGTGCTTTTATAGGAGGAGCATTAATAGCGTATCTTGGATATCCCAATTTTACCTATGGATTTATAGCTGCAGGCATCTTGATGCTAATATCTGTTTCAATTTTGTTATTCAATATGGATGATATATCAAATTTGAATTTAATTAGTAGTAAAAATAGTTTTAGGATGAGATCATTAAATGTAATTGTTTCAATATTAATAATTGGTGTATTTTGGGGTCTGTATGATTATTCCCAAAACGGCCAAACATTCCTAATAAATAAACTGGAAAATTTTATTTTAAATTTTCCAAAATACATCTGGTCGTTAGTAAGTCATTCTATAGCTTTAATAATTGGAATCATCGCGTGTTTGATTTGGTCTTACTATTATTACAGTCAGTTAAGCAAAATAGTCGTCGGGTTTTTGTTAGCATCCATTGCCTTGGGTATATTATTATTTATTCCGGATAAAATTTCAGATGGTTCAGTTCTGATTTTTATTTTATCAGGTTTAATCCTTAGCATTGCCGAAATTCACATTGCTCCAATATTATATTCAATTTTAACAAAAAATACGAATCCAAAGTATTTAGCCATTGTTATCAGTTTATCATTTATACCAACAAGCATTCTACAGTTAATGCCGGGAATTTCCTTTATCAATAAAGATATTGATGGGATGCTGGCGATAGCAATCAGTGCAATCATATTCGGGATTATTGGCATTGGATTATTCGTATATTTATTTACAAAAAATAAAAAATTATTAAACCTTGAACGCTGAAGAACTCTTATTAAAGCAAAGAAATTATTTCAATAGCAATTCTACCAAAGATATTGGCTTCAGGCTGGACATATTAAAAAAACTAAAATTGCTTTTGAAGAGCCATGAACCTGAAATGTTCGAAGCCATTTACAGCGATTTTAATAAATCGGAATATGATACCTATACAACCGAACTGAGTTTTTTATACATCGAATTGGATTTGACCATAAAAAAATTGAAACAATGGGCAAAGCAAAAACGGGTAAAAATGAATTTGGCCAATTTTCCGGGCTCTTGTTACCTATTGCCCGAACCATTGGGCGTTTGCCTTATAATAGGCCCATGGAACTATCCGTATCTTTTGGCCCTCTCACCATTGATTTCGGCAATAGCGGCAGGCAATACGGTAATTATAAAACCCAGCGAAATTCCAAAAGCCACAAGTACAGTTATGGCCAAACTTATTAATGAAAATTTTCCTCCGGAATTGATGAGGGTAGTGGAGGGTGGAATTGATAAAACCACCGATTTACTCAACCAAAAGTTTGATAAGATATTTTTTAGCGGAAGCACTTCTGTTGGAAAAATTGTTTATCAGGCTGCCGCCAAACATCTTACCCCGGTAACCCTTGAATTAGGAGGTAAAAGCCCCGCCATTATTACTAAATCCAGCTTCTTAAAAACCGCTGCAAAACGATTGGTTTGGGCCAAATTTTTGAATGCCGGCCAAACCTGTATTGCGCCTGATTATATACTGGTAGATGAAACCGTTAAAGATGAATTTTTAAAACATGTTAGATTCTATATCCAAAAGTTTGATTATAAAATTGAAAACAACAACTATGTTCAAATAATAAATGAGCGCAATTTTGAACGATTGGCAGCTTTAATTGATAAAACCAAACTCTATTATGGTGGTCAAACAGATTCTGAAAACCGTTTTATTACCCCAACTGTATTGACCGATATTTCTTTTGGGGATGCCATTATGGAAGAGGAAGTATTTGGGCCTATATTGCCCGTAATTTCATTCACTAATTTGAACGATGCCATAGCCTCAATAAAATCAATGCCCAAACCTTTGGCCTGTTATATTTTTACCAACGACACAGCCGATAAAAATAAATTACTTGGTGAATTGTCGTTTGGTGGCGGAGCTTTAAACGATGCGCTAATGCATATTTCAAATCCTTATTTGCCCTTTGGTGGCGTGGGCCAAAGCGGTATGGGAAACTACCATGGTGAAGCCGGTTTCAAAACTTTTTCGCATTTCAAAAGCATTCTCGATAAATCTTTTTGGCCTGATTTAAATCTGAAATATCCTCCCAATACAACGAAAAAATTGATTTGGATTAAACGGTTGATTGGTTTTTAATTGGATAAAAGGAGTGAACTGTAACAAGAAGGTTAATGTAAATTTATCTCA
>CAYHCM010000167.1:0-7334 GCA_964355045.1 uncultured Chitinophaga sp.
TTATCAGGTAATGAAGCTGAAAATTCAACAAGTTTGGTTCTTTGGTCACCAGCCAGTCTGTCTATATTTGCCCAGCTTCCAATCTTTGAAAAATTGAATTTATAATCCATATTGCGAATAGCTTCAGTTGGAAATTTACCAAACCAATCTAGCTGTTTGTTTTTATAAAATACAGGTGTGAAACAATCTTCTCCTTCTATTGTAGGTTTGGGTAATGGAATATTTTTATTATTCAGGTTCAATGCATCATAGCTCGTGTCAGCAATCAAAGTTTCAAAATAATCTGTTGACATTTTGATTGAATATAATTCTACTTTAATTCTATTATTTCCAATTAATTCGTAATAAAAAGAATATCCTCTATTGTTTGTGCAAAAACATCTTACAGCATCAAAGATATTGTTTTCATTTTCTCTCAATGCACTGGGTTTTTTATCAGGTAATTCGGATTTATTAAATCCATTATTTATCGGTTTCGGATTCTTCCAATTCATAAACTTCCCATTCTGCTCCCCCTCCCAAATTTTCATATCAGGTTTTACTTCTTTAGCGGCCATACTTACTTCCATTGGCTTTGCCGGATTTAAGGTCAACGATTTTCCATCTTTTGTTTTGGCGTCAATGTATATCATGCCGCCGCTTTCCAACGCATTTCCATCTGCCATCGTTACCAGGTTTCCCAATATTATGCTTTCCATGGTTATGGCTTCTTTTACTTCCATTTTTACCTCACCCTTGAATGGTTTTTTGTTTTCATCCAAAAAACAATTGGATTGTATATGGATTTGTGAACCTTCTTTTCCAACAAGAGTCGTATCCTTATTATTTTTAAATTTAAAGATTTGGGAAACCAAAACTTCCTTGTTTAATAATTTATCACTTATCGCGTATTCTCTGGGTGCCGTTTGGTTTTGATATAAAATATAAAATCCATGAAATAATGATTTGGCTTGAACGGAATCTTCCAGGGTTTGCTCAACCGAATACCAACGGATTCCGGCATTGGAAAATAATTTGGGATTAATAGCAACCAAATTTTCAATTCTTTTTTTGTTTAATTCGTTTTGATTAAAGGTTTCACTTTCGCGGTATTTGGTATAAACCAAACGGATGGAAGCTATTTTTTTGTCTGTCAACGAATCCATTATTGACTTATTAAAGAGTTGAGAGTTGGCAAAAGACGCAGGAACGGTGAGCAATTTAAACTCTTTGGAAGGCTTACATACATAGCGGCTGACTTCAATTTTTTTAAAATCTTCCAGATTTTGAGCAACGGCCATTTGGCCTAAACATAAAAGGATAATACATACGAGTTTTGATAAATGATTCATAATTTTTTATTTGTTTACCTCTTTATCCAAAATTGTTTTAAAGGTAACCTTTGATTATAAATTATTTTGGCTCTGGTGCAAATAATTGTGGATGATATAATTTTACAAAAAAATAAATTTCAATTGTTTATTACCGTTTCGAATTTTCGTCCTCTCACCCTGTAGAATCCAGATCTAAATAATGCCTCACTACTATTTTATAAAAGGTATTTCTAAACATTTAAAACAATCTTTGTTCGTAGAATTCCCCCTTTTAAAGGGGGTTAGGGGGATTTGTTTGCATTTTAGAAAATCTTTCCTAAAATAAATAGACACCCAGATATAAAATATTTATTTCAATTTTAAAAAATCCCCCTACCCCCTTTAAAAGGGGGAGTCCGCCTTCCGAGTAGTTGTTCAATGACAATGATAACGGCTCTAAAGCAAATAATTTTAAATGATATAATTTTAAAAAGATAAATTTAAATTGTTTAAATATTTTTTGTGATAATTACTATATCGAATCAGACGCGTCCTTTCACCGACTGGAATCAAAATCCACACTATCTGTTAACAGAGTCATTATTTTTTAAACACCTAAAAATGTAGCCTATATAAAATAATTTAGTTAAAAGCAGGTTACGTTTCTTTACTTTTGGCATTAATTTAAAAACTGAAAAAATATCGCACAACCTGAAACCATATTATTAACCGAATTAAAGGAACGAAAATCATCGGCTTTTAAACAATTATACCATGAATATTTTGGAATGATAAAATATTTTGTGGCCAAAAATAACGGCTCGGAGGATGATGCCGGCGATGTATTTCAGGATGGATTGGTGATATTTTATGAAAAATTAAATACGCCCGGTTTTGCTTTATCGTGTAGTATCAAAACCTTTATTTATGCGGTATGCCGCAATGTGTGGTTAAAAAAATTGCGACAGCAAAACCGCTTGCCTTCCTCTTTTAAAGATTTTGAAAAAGTAATTGAAATACCCGTAGAAGATGACAGTGACAGCATAACCATGTTGCAATTTATAAAAATTGAAAAGGCATTAAATAAATTGGGCGAAAACTGTAAGAAACTTTTAGAACAGTTTTATTATTTAAAAAGCACTATGAAAGAAATAGCCGGACAATTTGGATATACCAACGAAGACAATGCCAAAAATCAAAAATATAAATGTTTGCAACGCTTAAAATTATTAGTACAAACAATTGAATGAACACCAAAACGATATTGAATTAATTGAACGTTTTTTCAGGCAACGACTGAATGACGACGAATTGCTGGCGTTTGAAAACCGGGTAAGGCAAGAACCTGAATTTTCGAAGGAAGTGATACACATGCGCGATATTTTTTATGGAGTAAAATGGACGGCTCGAAAAGATTTAAAAGCGGAATTACAGGAAATTCAAACGACAGCTTTATCGGAGGGAACCGAGCCTTATAAACCGGGAGGGTTGAAAGGGTTTAAATGGTTGAAATGGTTTACTGGGTTGGTAATAACGGCATGCATTGTTGGCATTGCTTATACCTATTTTGATAAAGGCACTATCGAACATTTTAAGTCTTATTTTTATTCGAAGGATTCTGTGTTGGTTTATGATACACCTATATCTGCATCGCCTCTTCCTGCTGATTCATCGGCTCCCATCATACTAAAGGTTCCATCAGACGAACGCTACAAAAACATGCAGGCAGATTTTAAATTACAGGTAAAAGACCCAAAAACATTTAAAATTAAAAAAATAGGGATTACCGAAAATGGATTATATACCTACGAAATTCAAGCCGATGGCAAAACAGAGATAGTAAGCAGCACAAGTGCTGAATTGGTAAATGAGTTAACGAAAATGCGTCGGGAAGCAATTTCAGATACTATTTACTGGGAAAAGGCAAATCCTGTCGAGGGTATTGATTTTTAATATATGCCTGTAAAAACAGCGAAACATCGGCCTCCATCTATTCTATCTCCATACTCATGCGCTGAATGGAAACCTGATAAATTTTAAAAAACTTTTCATCTTTCATAAATTCGCTTAACTCAGGTTTCATTTCTTCAGCTTTTTCGGATAAGGCAAACATGGTTGCATGGTTTGCGGCATTTTCAGGATCCTTTTTCTGAATATGGATAACCTCAATAAATGCATCCATCCATTTTTCATAACGGAGCAAAAACTCCTGTTGTTCGGGCGTTAATTTTAAAATTTCTTTATGATCTACAAAACCGGCCATAGTATCGGTAGGCAGCAATGTGGCACCTGCTGCAAGGCCAAGAAATTGTAAAAATTTTCTTCGGGAAGATGGTTTTTCGGTCATGGATTTTTTTTATTTATTAGAATACAAAGTTAAGCAGAGGTTAACTTAATAAATTGAACTACGTCATATAATAGTATCCTGAAACTATGATTTTTATCATGAATTTATTTCAGGAATTTTATAGAAGAACAAACGGATTTTTAAAATAAGTCTCCCATTAATGATTTTTCTATTGCCATAAAAACCCAAATATAAAACCCTGATGAAGGCTAAACTATTCTATAATTTTCATTTTTAAGAATTTAATTTACAGGTTTACCAATCAGCTCCATACGATAAAGTAGTTTCAAAAAACATGCCTGATTGATTTAAATTGGCACCTGTTTCGTGCAGTTTCCCGGCGGTTTTCCAGTTGGTATTTGTAAAATCAAAATTATATCCGGCTTTTACTCCTATCCACAAACTCCCAAACGGATTTACCCTCATATCCAATTGCGGCGAAATAAGAAAGGCTGTATTTTTATAAATATCTAAAGCCGGAGTATTCGAAAATGGAAACGATGTTTGAGGGTTTTTTACATCCGGTATTAATTTTAGTTGAAGGTAATTGATACCTACAAGTGGCATAATAGCGATTCGTTTGCTCTTTTGAACAATATCGTACCCCGCCTGAACACCCAGATTAAAACCCTGGAGTGAAAAATTTGTATCATTTTCAAACTTGGTTTTTTGCGGTAAAATAATAAAAAACGATGCGCCCTTACTCATCGCATTATCCTTTGAATTTTGAAATAGATGGATACCAAAACTTTCAAATGAAGAGTTAAACCCTGCATTACCCAAAGCTGAATTAAGGCCGGCAATATCCATTTGCAATTGACTGTAAGCAATACCATAGTGCATAAACTGGTAGCGATACAGATGCTTTTTTATATTTGTTTCGTCAGTTTCTTCACTGCTGCTATCTGTTTGTTCCAAAACAATTTCGGGTATTATCACTTTTGAAACCAGTACATATTTGAAGCGATTTTTTAAAAACCAATTGGAGGTATCGTTATAGATTGGAAAAATAACGCTTTGTGCTTTTTGAACAATTTTAACGTATGGGTTAAACTCGCTGGTGTAGGTTTTTATATTATTTTTCGGATTTTCTTCCCATTTATAGCTGGTATAAGCCAAGGCAATTCCAAAACCCTTGCAAGGATTTGAAAACGCCATACTATTATTTACCCTGTTAATAAATGAATGAACATCATACCAATCGCATTCAGCAAAAATACTGGTATCGGTAGTATGGCATCTTCCAAACTGCCCGTAAAATTTATCATTTGGGTATAGATTGGCCAGATTTTCAAATTTTTTATAAATAAATTGTTCCCGGTAAATTATCTCCTGAGCCGAGCTGGAAAGCGATTGATGGTAATTTTTATCGCGCAATGAATTTATTACTTTTTCAAACGCATTATAATTTTCGCCAAGATAATTTTTATAAATAGCATTAAGTGAATCAAAACTATGAATAATCAAATTTATTGTTTTCTCATCACTTATCGAACCATCGCTGTAATAGTAATAGTTGTAATCAATACCACCATCTTTATCCGAGTTCCACCTCTGGTAATTATTGCCTCCCATTAAGTAAGCCTCCAATGACTTCAGGCCTTCAATATGTATCAGGAGTTCATCCGGAATCGTTTTGTTTTTTGGAAGCAAATAGCTCATATAGCCTACGGCCGGATGGAAAAACCGTTCCACATCAATACAATGAACACTGAATTTTTGGCTATCAGGCAACGAAAGATTTAAGGTGCGAAGGTTTTTGGTAAATGAGTAAAACGACCTGAACGAGCAATTTTTAATTTTCCTCAAGATAAATGTATCGCCGGTTGCAATGTAGGTGTTCAGCATCTGACCCAAACTATAACCTTGCTCAATTATAAGATGTTTAAACCCTTTCTTTTTTACCAGATATCGGAATAATTTCATTTCAATCGAAATGTTTTCGTTGGTATAATTATGGTTTTCGCCCGATAAAATAAGGCGGTGTTTGTCAATTTGTTCATCCAGAATCTCGAAACCTGCAAACGAATCGTTATTATTGATATCAATGTCTTTGCCCAACTTGAGAGATTGTGATTGAGAAACAAATGCCTGCAAAAAAAATGCAAATGCAAAAAGGAATTTAAAATATTTCATTGAGGATTATTTTTTAGTGCTACAATAATAGGTGAACCGGCTTAATTATTTTATAAACCGGTTTGTATTTCAAATTGTCACTTTGAGCTTAAGCAAATAGGAAAAATTAAATTTTCCATTGGCTAAAGCAACAACGGCAATGGATTCAGTATCAGCAATGGTATGGCTGCAAACTATCCATTGCAGTTCAATTTATTATATGATGGCTAAAGCAACAACGGCAATGTTTATGGCTGCAAATTATCCATTGCAGTTCAATTTATTGAACTGTAAAAATAAAAATGCTGAAAGGCAATATAATTAGCCATTTTTTAAGGGTTAACAATGGCTTCAAAAACTTCATGCGCCGGATTTTGGATTTGAATGGCGTTTTTGATTTGGAGGAGTTGGGGAAACATTGAATAATTTTTTGATAGAGTAATTTTAAGGTTATACAAAAATTCCTTCAACTCCACCATGAAAAATTATCTGAAATAATAATTTCATTCTTCTCAGAATGATGTGTTGTTTTCATAGGGATTAGTCTGTATTCTAAATGATATTTTCCAGCAAGACTTCTTATTTGAGGAGTATCATCATAGGTAAGCATAAATTTTCCTTTTAGTTTACTAGTTAATTCAAATAATCTTTCATGGTCAACGTCGAAATGCGTATAGAGACGTTTCCCAGCTATTGTATATGGTGGGTCAATAAAAAAGTAAGTTGTTTCATTATCTAAGTTTTTTTCTAATACTTCAAAAGCATCTCCTTTAATAAAATCTATCTTATGATTCAGATACCCTATAGCCAGTATTCTGTCGCGTAAAGTTTTTGGATACCAGCGCGAAGTAATCCCTTTACCATTTTCCCCGTTTTTTATCATTCCCGAACCTTTGGCAAGAATTCCTCCATGAAAAACCCTGTTTTTAAGAATGGCGCAAAACGCCAAGTCATGAAGCCCTTTATTTGGGTTATCAAGTTCCGATTTTATATTATCATGAGTTAGATTATATGAAAATATTTTATCCGCAAGCCATTTATTTTTACCGTTTAAAATCACTTCCCATACAGCAGCAATTTCTTCATCCATTTCCACCATTGTAATGTGGTTGGCCAATTTTTCAAATGCTGCCGTGAGGCTTACAATACCGCCACCGGCAAATGGCTCAATAAGTAATTCAATAGGTTTTTTTTCTTGTTTCAACCATTTACGAACGGTTGGTATAAGCCATGTTTTTCCGCCCGGATACCGGAAGGGGCTTCGTTGAGGAACAGATGCAACATTGATTACAGATTGTTCAACGCTTTTTTCTTCAAGTCCAAATAGTGTCATTTGATTTTTCATTCTACAACTATATTATCAGATGCAACATTAATTACAGATTGTTCAACGCTTTTTTCTTCAAGTCCAAATAGTGTCATTTGATTTTTCATTCTACAACTATATTATCAAGTGATTCTATATAAGAACTGCCTGTCCTTTTTGCATCTAATTTTTTCTGCAATACATCGGTAAATTGTGTTATTGGACCCGCTTCAAATTTTGCTATTTGTTCTAAAGCACTCGCAAATTTTGTATA
>CAYHCM010000168.1:0-7211 GCA_964355045.1 uncultured Chitinophaga sp.
TGGTTCAATTTTCTGATGATGATAAATTAATTTATATAGCCAATAAGGAATATCAAAAAGAAAAGTTTTTGGTTTATGATTTTGCCACAAATAAAATTAGTCCTCTTTTTAATAGTATTTATAGTCCTGAAGCAATGACCATTGCTGCAGGAAAAGTAGTACTGAGTAATTATAAATCGGCGGTTTGTTTTGATATAAAAACAAAGACGAAAATTTTTATGAAAACCTCGGATACTCTCAAAATTACTGCTGCGACACTTTCGAATGATGGAAATAAAATGGCATTTGGACTTGAAGACGGAAGCATAAAAATTTCAGACTTAACAGGAAGGGAAATTATTTTAGAAAAAAAACATAGCGGTATTATTAATCATTTGCAGTTTAGCAAAGATGACCAGTTTTTAGCCACAGCCAGCAACGACTGGACTTCTAAAATTTATAGTTTGGCCACAGGCAAAGTTGTAAAAGATTTAAAAACCCAAAGTGAGTTTATAAGAGGAATTAGTTTGAACGGAACAGGAAATTATTTATCCTTTGCCTCAGGCAATCTGGAAACCGGCAACCATATTGGGGTTTGGAATATTACCCGGGGAAAATTATTTCCTTATTACAGCAATGAAGGGGTTTATGATTTTTTTACTTCGGTGGCTTTTAGCCCTAAAAATAAAACCATTGCGGCAGCCAATACCAATGGCAAAACGTTTTATTATGGTTTTCCCTCAGGCAATTCCGGAAATTTGAGCTTGGGGAATACACCGGCAACCTGTGTGGCTTTTACCCCAAACGGAAAAAATATAATCAGCGGAACCAAGGATGGAACGCTTATTTTTTGGAGGCCTGACAGGAATAAAAATGAAGAGATAGATGCCGATAAGCAAGGTATAGCCTCGGTGGCAGTAAGTGCCAATGGAGCAAAAATAGCAGCCGGAACCTATGATGGAAAATTATTGATATATAATTACGATTCTAAATCTTTAATCAAAACAATTAATTCTCATACCCAATCTTCCGGTTATGATGACAGCAGTTTTGTGATGGCCTATGGTTCAGTTATCAGCATGAGTTTGGATGGTAATTTTAACATGAAATCAGCTTCTGTAATGAGTGTAGCTTTTAGTCCGGATAATACGTTGGTAGCTACATGCGGCGGAAGTTGGATTAAAATTTTTAATGCTGAAACCGGCGAATTGGTAAAACATATAAAACAAAATGCAGCCGGGTTTAGTTCCATAAGTTTTAGTGCCGATGGCAAATACCTTTGCAGCGGTGGCGCCGATTTTAATGTAAGGCTTTATGAGGTGGCAACAGGAAATTTATTAAAAACCTTTGTCGGACATCAAAACGAAGTGCGTTCGGTATTGTTCAGTCAAAACCAAAAATATATCATAAGCGGAAGTTTTGATACCCAAATAAAAATTTGGGATATTGATGCAGGAAAAGAAATTTTGAGTTATATAGTTCTAAAAGGCGGAACCGATTATGTTATCAGCAATCCTCAAGGGTATTATTTTGCAACCAAAGGCGCCTCCAAAGTTTTGTCTTTTCGGGTAGGAAATGAGGTTTTTCCGTTTGAGCAATTCGATTTGAAGTATAACCGGCCTGATATTATTTTGGATAATATTTCAAAATTTGTTTATGGCGAAACCAAAGATCATCCCAATGTTCAATTGATAAAATCGTATTATGCAGCCTACGAAAAACGACTGAAACGGGCAGGATTTACCGAAAGCCAATTAGGTTCCGATTTTCATGTGCCGAATGTAAATGTAACCATGACGGGCATTCCGGTAAGTACCAATAAGCCTGATTTAAGTTTTGAAATTACAGCCAATGACAATCTTTACGACCTCTCCTATTTGAATGTTTGGATAAATGATGTGCCAGTTTATGGTGTAAAAGGAATGCCGGTTAGTGGAAATAGCCTTACCAAAAATTGCAACCTTGTATTGGGAAACGAACGAAATAAAATTACCATTTCTTGTATTAATTCTAAAGGTGTTGAAAGCTTTAAGGAAAGTTTTGAAATTGTATATGAAGGAGGCTATGTAAATTATAAAACCTGGTTTATTGGTATAGGTATTAGTAATTATCAGGACTCAGGTTTTAATTTAAAATACAGCGTAAAAGACGTGGAAGACCTGGCTAAAGTGGTTAAGGGAAAATATAAGGATGCCGAAATTAATTTGCTTACCGATAAGCAAGCCACCAAAGAAAATATTTTAAAACTAAAAGAAACGCTTTTAAAAACCGGTGTAAATGATAAAGTCATTATTTCGCTAAGCGGCCATGGATTATTGAGTAAAGACCTTGATTTTTATTACGCCACCTATAATATGGATTTTAATAATCCCGAAACAAAGGGTTTGCTGTATGATGACCTGGAAAGTTTGCTCGATGGCATTCCTGCCAGAAATAAATTGTTACTCGTGGATGCCTGCCACAGCGGCGAGGTGGATAAAAGTGAAAACATTGAATTTGCAGATACCATTTTGCCTCCCGGTATTTCAGGAACTGCAAGCAGAGGAGCAAAAATGATAGTGAATAAAAATCCTGTAGGTTTGGAAAACAGTTTTGAACTGATGCAGGAATTGTTTAGCGATGTGAGCAAAGGAAATGGTTCAGTGGTTATTAGCGCAGCAGGCGGAAAAGAATATGCATTGGAAAGCGAAAAATGGAATAACGGGGTTTTTACTTTTTGTGTTTTGAACGGGTTAAAAAACACAGGCACAGATAAAAATGCCGATGGAAAAATAAGCGTTACCGAACTTAAAAATTATGTAAGTTCTGAAGTTCAAATTCTTACTGCCGGAAAACAAAGACCTACGAGCAGGAAGGAGAATTTGGATAATGATTGGGGGGTTTGGTAGAAAGAAAGTTGCTATGTTCCAAGTTCTATGTTGTTGACAAATGAATATTGTTGAGGGTAATTTATCCCTTACCCCAACAACCTTTTTACCACTTCCGAAACCAGTTTGCCAT
Organism: uncultured Chitinophaga sp.; assembly: GCA_964355045.1. Lineage (GTDB taxonomy): Bacteria > Bacteroidota > Bacteroidia > NS11-12g > UBA9320 > JABWCE01. The sequence continues at coordinate 2,980 of CAYHCM010000168.1, forward strand.
CGGCCAAGCCGGCTGTGGCTTTTATAGCTGCGGGCATTACTTTTCCAAGGTCTTTCATTCCTGATGCGCCGGTTTGTGAAATTATTTCCTGAACCTTAGCAGTTATTTCTGCTTCACTCATTTGCTTGGGAAGCAATTCTTCTATTATTACCAATTCTTCTTTTTCTTTGCTTGCCAAATCCGTTCTGCCTTCTTTTTCAAATATTTCGATACTATCCCTTATTTGCTTGGCCATTTTTTGAAGGGCTTTTAAATACCCGTCTTCGGCTACATCGGTTCCCGAGGATTGCAAAAGTAAAAAGGCCGCTTTTATATTTCTGAAAGTTCGCAATCGGCCTTCGTTTCTGGCCTTCATGGCTATGGTTATTTCCTGGTTTACGTGTTCTGCTAAATTCATCGGGCAAAGATAATGTTATTTACGATTTTAGATTTTAGATTTTAGATTTTGGTTGTTTCAATTCCTATTCTTTTCCACCTTAAACAGCCAATACCTTTCCTGATGTTCAATACCTGGTTTGAAATATGCCAAACAATAAAATTTATAATCCCCAAAACTAAATTCTCTATTTGGTTTTCTTTTTTCAGACAAGTCTTTAAAATAATCGAATTGCGGAATTGGATGGGTAGCAATAAAAATCATCTGTTCATTTTTCGGGCCACTGTTAAGGGCATCCACAATATCAAGGCTATCCATCGATTGAAGTCTGGCCTTATCATATTTGGTAAAACTGCATAAATATTTATGTTGCATATAATATATTTTCCTGTCCAATTCGGCCGCTATAGGGCTTAATGCAAAATCAACGCTGCCCATCATATAGTTTTTGGAAAAACCTTTTGCTTCTAAATATTTTGCCGCTTCTTTTCCTCTCGAAAATTTTAATTTCCAATCAGCCTTATAAATCATTATGCCACCAATGGCCTGGGCTAATATTACAAGGGTAAATATAGCTGTGTTTATTTTTCTAAAAAATAAGGAAGGTTCGTAATACATGGACGCTAACCACATACATATCAGCCACAGTATAAAAAAGTGACCGTAATATCTGGTATATCTTAATCCGATGTAATATTGAAAAAACAAAACTAGTATTATCCCTCCCATCCACAATAATAATATCCAGCCTCTTCGTACAAATGGAATGCTAATAATACAAAGAACCAACAATGACCAAAGCCAATATAGGTTTCCCTCGATGTTCATCATAAAATTTGTATTCCAAAAATGCTGATTTTGAAATTTGCAAATAGGCACAAAAGCACTAAATAACTGAGTAAAGGCAACTTCAAACCTGAATTGGTCAAATGGCCATGTTACCAAATACGTGGGGAAACTATTATTAGCACTTGGGTGAATTTGCAAATAGGCCATTAAAATTCCAAAAATTACAAGAAGTAACATTGGCACTTGTTTGTATAGGTTTAATTTCCAATTTGATTTATCAAAAATTACATCTTTTGCCAAAATCCAAATTGCTAATACAGTAGTTAATAACATTGCGTAAACGGATGTATTGGCTAATAAAAAAAGTAAAATAGCACCTTGCCATGTCAATTTGAGATTAGTTGAATAATTGCCTGCAAATAGCAAAATAAATAATACGCCGAAAGCATAGCAGCGACTGATAATAGCATATTCGAACAGAAAAAAATAACCTAATAAAAGAAGACCTGATTGCCATATTTTAAACGGGCTTTTAAAAATTAATACAAAGGCAACACATGCAGCAATTAAACCATGTAATATTTGCATTGCAACAGGATTATGGGTAAACCGGGTTATAATCCAAAGGCAACCCTGCCATAGCATGGCATGTCCCTGATTCATGGTATTTTCTAAACCCAACAATCCTTCGGCATCACGGGCCTGCAAAAATTCTTCATATTCATCGCGCCACATTTCGTGGTGATATAGCCCGAGAATAAGTAATACTATATAAATAAGGTAAATTAAAACCCTAAGATTGGCTAATTTCATTTTTTCAAAAATAAGGGAAAATGAAACACGGAGACACAGAGAACACTAAGAAACACAGAAAAAAATTTAAAAAATTGATTTAAGATTCGATAAATACTACCTCCGTGAAACTCGGTATCTACGTGTCTCCGTGTTTTTCTTTTTTATTTAATCTCCATGAAACTCCGTAACTGCGTGTCTCCGTGTTTTTCTTTGAAACTCTCTGAAGTTCTTCAATCAAATCAAAATTTCGGCTAATTTTATCTTTAACTTTTGTCTTTTAGTTAAAAGAAAATATTTTGTTTTTTGGAATTTGGAATTTTGAATTTTCAATTTCCCCCGTTTATACAATAATTTTTTCCCTCTTGTATAAATCAAATAAATACTTCACTTTTGCATTGTCTTTGGAAGTGTTCATTTTTCCATAACTGGCAGTCCTATTATTATTTAACGCATATTCATTAAAATTTTATTAATACACTAATTCATGTTTAAACGTGAAGCACTCGACTTAATGTCGTTGGCTGAATTATCGGAAATAGCTTCCGCTTTAGGCTTTAAGGCTGGAAAGTTGGGAAAAGAAGAATTAATCAATTCCATTTTGAAAGAACAGGAACAATTTATTACAAATAACCCCGAGCCTTTAATGGAAGAGGTGACAACTCCCAAGGCCAAACGCGCTAAAAAACCTGCAAAGGAAGTTACCCAACATATCATAGAACCGGAAATTAAAAGGTCGGAAAAAAGAAAGGAATCGCCTTTGAATATGGATGCCAAACCCGAAGAAGGAAAACGAGGCCGTAAAAAAAGACCCATCGAACCTATAAAAACAACAAAACATATTGATTTATTCGATGATGCCGATCCGCTAAAAGATAGCCTGAATCAAACAGAAGAATCTGATTGGAATCCGGATCCCATTAATCCTGAAGAAGAATCTGTAACGGAAGTAATTAATGAGGGGGTAAAAGAAACTGCGGAAAATACGGAGATTAATTCAGAAGGAAATACTGAAATACCCGCTGATAGACCCAATACCTTTAAAGACCGAAACCTTCAGCAACAACGTCATGATCAACAACGCCACGAACAACAGCGCAATCAGCGCTTGTTTGATGATGCACTGATTAATTTTTTGGAAACCGAAGGAAATGTAACCACGCAAGGTGTGTTGGAAACAATTCCGGATGGATATGGATTTTTACGTTCATCAGATTACAACTATATGCCATCGCCCGATGACGTTTATATTTCACCATCCCAAATAAAACAAAACGGCCTGAGAACCGGTGATACCGTAAAAGGAACTATTCGTCCGCCTAAGGAAGGTGAAAAATATTTTGCATTAATAAAAGTAGAAAGCATTAATGGAAAAAGCCCTGAATTGGTTCGTGACCGGGTTTCATTTGAACATTTAACCCCTTTATTTCCTGAAGAAAAATTAAATTTATCTGATAACCCCAAACATTATTCCAACCGGATTATTGATATGATTTCGCCAATTGGCAAAGGTCAGAGGGGATTGATAGTAGCACAGCCCAAAACCGGAAAAACCACCTTGCTTAAAGGTTTGGCCAATGCCATTGCCACCAATCACCCGGAGGTTTATATGATAATTTTATTGATTGATGAACGCCCGGAAGAAGTAACAGATATGGCCCGAAGCGTAAAAGCCGAAGTGGTGGCCAGTACCTTTGATGAGCCGGCCGATAAACATGTAAAGTTGGCAAACATTGTATTAGACAAAGCCAAACGACTTACCGAATGTGGCCATGATGTGGTGATATTATTAGATTCCATAACCCGATTGGCAAGGGCTTACAACACGGTTCAGCCGGCATCCGGAAAAATATTATCAGGAGGTGTAGATGCCAATGCGCTTCAAAAACCGAAACGTTTTTTTGGTGCTGCCCGTAAAATTGAAGACGGGGGTTCTTTAACCATATTGGCCACAGCACTAACAGATACAGGTTCTAAAATGGATGAAGTAATTTTTGAAGAATTTAAAGGAACCGGAAATATGGAATTGCAATTGGATAGAAAATTAAGCAATAAACGCATTTATCCTGCCATTGATATTACATCATCCGGCACCCGCCGCGAAGATTTATTATTGGATAAAGGCACCCTGCAAAAAATGTGGGTATTGCGCAATTACATGGCCGATATGAATACCGAAGAAGGCATGAACATGATGCTGAAACATATGGAAGGAACTAAGGACAATAATGAGTTTTTGAGCAGTATGAATGGGTAAGGGGGGAATTGAATAACG
>CAYHCM010000169.1:0-7180 GCA_964355045.1 uncultured Chitinophaga sp.
TTAACATATCCGAAATTGCTCAGAACATAGGGATTATTGCCTTCAGTAAGATAGAGTTGTTCATACAAAACGTTGGCATCTTGATATCGTTTTGTTGTGATATAACAGAAAGCCAAATTTGTTTTGGCTTCAATATCAGTGCTGTCAATTTCGAGTATCTTTTCTAAATCTTTTTGAGCCAAAGCAATCATTCCGGCATAGTTGTAACATTCTGAACGTTTGTGATAAGGATATTTATTATCAGGGTCTAAGGCAATTGCTTTCGTATAATCCGAAATCGCAAATTCATATTTTTTCAATATAAAATAAATCTTTCCTCTATTTAGGTAAACGGCAATATCCGAACTATTTATTTCTTCAGCTCTATTAAAATCATTCAATGAATTTTCATAATCTTTAAGTAATGAAAACAAATTTCCACGATTGATTAAGGCACCGTAATGATTTGGTAGTAGTTTTAGCACATTAGTATAATCATCTTTGGCACCTTCAAAATCTTTTAATTCCACTTTAGTTCGTCCTCTCCAGAATATAGCTTCAGTATTTTTTTTATTGCCTTTAATTAATTTGTTATATAAACGCAATGCTGTTGAATAATCTTTAGAATTAAAAGCATCCTTTGCTTCTAAAAGAGATTTTTCAGATTGGGTTTGACTAAAAGTAAAATTGGTAAGAATCAAAAAGCCGATTATTAGAATTTGTCTCATGGTTTTAATATTTGATTTTAAGGTTGTCTTTATTTAACAGTGTTTCAATTACAAAAATAATCCATTTCATATTCAGATGGATTTCATAAAACAATTAGGGTGAATCCCAAATTGTCGCATATCTTGAAACACATAGGTACATAGGCATTTTAGGTCGTCCCCATGCAATCGTGGATAGCTTATTCTCTATGTGGTTTTCTATGTTCCTATGTGTTTCAATTTTTTATTCATTTAAACATTTTAGCGACAATTTGAAATACACCCAACATTTCACAAAAAACCACCCGTCATTTCATTATTGGTAGCGTATTTTATAAAATTTATCTAAACCTTACCATTTCTAATTATTATTTGCAGACTTTTGAAACCTTAAAAAAACAGATGTTTAATAAAAAATTTATTTGGTCATTAGTATTAGTGGCAGTGTCAAGTTTGGCCATGGGTCAGGAGGCTCCGGCAAACTGGTTTAATCTGGATAAAAAAGCAAATAAGGTATGGGGCATGAGCACCGAAAAAGCCTATTCGAAACATTTAAAAAATAAAAAATCAGTTCCGGTAATTGTAGGAGTGCTTGATAGCGGAGTGGATGAAGACCATGAAGACCTTAAAAATGTGATGTGGGTAAATAAAGATGAAATAGCGGGAAACGGAATTGATGATGACAAAAACGGATATATTGACGATATTTTTGGTTGGAATTTTATAGGTGGCGCAGATGGAAAAAATGTGGAAGTGGACTCGTATGAAATTACCCGTGTTTACAAAAAACTAAAAGAAATTTATGAAAACATACCAGAAGCCTCCATGACGGATTTGGAGAAAAAAGGGTACATGGAATTTCTTCAGCTAAAAGTAGATTTTTTGCAAAAAAGCACACAAGCCAAAGCCATGTTTGAAGTTTATACTAAAATCAAGGCACGGTTTGATAATATTGAAACGAGCATTGGTAAAGGCGAAGATCTCACAATTGAGGATTTAAAAAACTATAAAACTTCAGGTTCAAAGGAAGCCGATATGATAGCTCAGGTTATAAAAAACATGGAAGCAGGTGTTAAGTTTAGCGATATCAAAGCAGAACTTAAAGGTGCCTACGACCATTTTGATAAAGAAGCAAATTATGCGTATAACATTGATTACGATCCGCGAAATATTGTAGGGGATAATTATGCCGACCAAAATGAGCGGTATTATGGAAACAATGATGTTACCGGTCCTGACGCTTCGCACGGAACCCATGTTTCGGGAATAATAGCTGCCCAACGCGACAATAATTTAGGTGTAAAAGGCGTGGCCAATAATGTTAGAATAATGTCGGTAAGATGCGTTCCTGATGGGGATGAACGGGATAAAGATGTGGCTAATGCCATACGCTATGCGGTGGACAATGGTGCCAAAGTTATTAATATGAGTTTTGGCAAAGCGTTTCCATGGAATAAAGCCTTGGTGGATGCGGCCGTTAAATATGCCGAATCGAAAGATGTATTGTTGGTGCACGGTGCCGGAAATGATTCAAAAGATATAGATGTAAATATTAATTACCCCAATCCCAATATTGCGGTTGACAGCACACGGGTGCTCAATTGGGTGGAAGTAGGAGCTACATCCTGGACGAAAGGCAAGGCCAAATTAGGTGATTTTTCAAATTATGGGAAAAAGAACGTTGATGTATTTGCGCCGGGTGTAAGCATTTACTCCACCATCCCGGGTTCCAAATATGCCTCTTTTGACGGAACAAGTATGGCCTCACCGTGCACTGCGGGGGTAGCCGCTTTAATTCGTTCTTATTTTCCTGATCTTACAGCAGCCCAGGTGCGAAAGATACTTATTAAGTCAACTAAAAAATTAAGATGCAAAGTATATTTGCCTGGAAGTAAAAAAATCACAAAACTTAAAAAGATTTCGGTTTCGGGAGGGGTTGTAAATGCTTATAAAGCAGTTAGGATGGCCGATAGAATGAGCAAGTATTAAGAAGAATTTATTTATAATAATATTAAAAATCCGCCAAGTGCGGATTTTTTTTGTAATTCCATTTTTTTTAAATAAAAAACAATTACGTTTGTCCGATAATAATCTATGCAAAAAATCATACTCTTATGCTTTTTGTTTTTTACAACACTGGCATATTCTCAATCAAAAACCGATAAACTGCCATCAACGGATGCCAATTTTAAAAAGTATTTAGATGACGGAAGAAATGAGCTTCGAAGCAGCGCATTTAAATTTTCATTCGATAAACTATTAAGCTCAGAAGTAATGGGTTTATATGAGCGAAAACTTTCACCCGGATGGTCCCTTGAAGGCGGTTTAGGTCTTAATTATTATTTTGGTGTTTTAGATGTACTTTTTGGAGAGCCCGGAGGTGTTGGATCGGATTATGATGATTCTGTCAGAAGGCCGAAAGGAATAGGTTTTTCATATCAGATAATGCCTAAATATTATTATTCGTATGGAGGAATTGACCAGGGCGGATACCTGGGGTTAATGTTTAAACAAACGCATTATAAAAGCTATAAGGGAACCAATATAGGTTATTCTGAAGTGAATATGGTATGGGGGGCACAGTTTTTGGTTAAAAAGAAATTATGCCTTGATTTTGGATATGGTTTCGGATTGGGCATATATAAAGTAGAAAATGGTTTGCCGGTTTTTGGATCAACCTTAACATATCAGGATAGCAAGGAGGTATATCTAAATCAGTTTTTGAGATTGGGAATAGGGTTTTTTATAGGTAAAAACCCACTTGATGCCGTAGCAGGAACGCCTAAAAAAACAAAGAAAGGAGCCGCCGAAGATGAATAAAAAATTTATATATTATTTTATGCTTCTGCTTTTTGCCGGCACAGCGGCTTTTGCTCAAAAAGGGAAAGTATATAATTCAGGAAAAAAAGTTGTACGGGTGCCATTGGCTTATGTACATGATGCCATAAGTGTAAATACAAGCGATTTTTTGGTGGTTTGTTATCAGGTGAGGGGTTTATATAAGGGTATTTCTGCCGCTTATGGTGAAAAGGATATGATACTAAAAAACAACTCCCGGCTTAATATTTACAAATTTGATGACCAGTTAAATTTAATTCAAAAAAAATCCATTGAGAGAAATATATATGGCAAAAGAGTTTGGTTCGAAAAACTATTAAAATTTGGGGATAATTTTTGGTTGTTCTTTTCTTACAGTAATATACAAACCGGCAAAAACTATCTCTTTGCTCAAAAATTTGATCCGCATAATCTTGAATTGGAAAACGAACCTATTAAAGTAGCCGAAATGCTTTACAAAAAGAAAAGATATAATTATGGATATTATAATTTTTCTTTTTCACCCGATGGAAACTTTTTGATGATTGCCGGGATACCTACAAGTGTAAAACCGGGATGGTTTCGAATTAAATCGAATAGTGACAAGGACGAATCTACTGTAACAGCTTGGGTTCTCAGCCAGGAAATGCAGATTGTAAATTATGCTAAAAAAATTAAGTTAAGCTCCCAAACCAAAAAATTATTTTTAATAGATTATATTGTTGGTAACGATGCAAGTATTACCTTTTTGGGCGGAGAAGCTAAAGAAGAAAAAAGCAAGAAGAAACGTTTTAAAAAGAAAGCTGACGACAAAATAAAAACCATCAAATTTGTAGTTGCCCATATGGATTCACTTGGCGAAATGAGTGAATATAATTTTAGCAGTAAAGACGTAAATTTAATAGATGTTAAAATGGCGTTCAATCCCGTTACAGGCAATTTAAGTGTTTTAGGATTATATTCAGAATTGCTTAAGGGTGCCAAAGGGGTTCTCAATATACAATTAGAGTCAGATGATTTATCAGAAGTAACTTTTGAAAAAGCCCAATTTTCAGATGCATTTATTAAAGATTGTAATGCTAAATCAACAACGAAATCAGTCAAAAGGAAGAGGAAAGAAACGACAGAAAAAGATAAGCCAAAAAGCAAATATTTAAGTAAAAAAGATAAAGAATCTGAAAGTTCGGATAAAAAAACGGATGGCAAAAATAAGTCGGACGACGAAATAGGGGTATTGAATACAGTGGTTGCTCTCAATTTTGATAGTGAAGGTAATCCTATAGCAATATTTGAAAAACAGTGGCTTGTAATTGTAGTTAGTAAAACCAAAAATTCAAATGGTTCCACCACCACCACCACTACCTATTATTATAATTATGGCGATGCTGTCATTTGCAAAATTAAAGACGGCGAAATTGCTTCTTCACAAACGTTAAAAAAATGGGCTGAGCTCATTAATATAAAAAGAGAACATGGTTTTGATTGCCTTGAAGACGATGACAATGTTTTGATTTTATATGGTGACAAAACTGTAGAATATAACAAAGAAGATCTGAAACCTGATAAGAAATCCGGCTCAACCAAAAAAGAAGCTTTTTACAAAATAAACGGCATGAGTAAAAAATTAGCGGATAATAAAATTTTGATAACCAGAGCTAAAAACAAACGAAAGCTAGAGTTACAGTATTACAGGTATTGATAGAGGCGGAAATATTCTTTTACTTTTTGCGTTTTATTGGTATCTGATAGATAAATAATAATTATAAAACCAATGGTTCACGAATTCCTTATTTTAAAAAACATGAAGATGAGTAAAAATCTATTATTCATACTCACAATTTCTTTTTTTATTTCATGCAACAGTTCTCCCGAAGGAAATTCATACGGGTATAGCAGCGGTGATGAAGCAACAACCGATGCTGCACAAGATGTTGCAGAAGAAACTTCAGTAAATGGTCTGGTGTCAAATGGTGCAACAAGTTCTGCAGAACCTGAATCAGAAGACAAAACCAATAAAGGTATAGTTTTAAAGGATGCAGCAAGTTCTGCAGAAGCTGAATCAGTGGACAAAACCAAGTCTGACCTTACTACCACTTCCCCAAAACTCATTAAAAACGGGTATTTAACATTAGAAGTTAAAAATTATAAAGAAAGCCATAAAAAGATTAAAGATTTGGTTATAAAAAACGGGGGTTATTTGGGTAATGAAACCGAATCGAATGAATCCTACCGCATATTAAATGAGCTAACAATCCGCATTCCTTCAAAAGTTTTTGATCAGATGATGGAAGGCCTGATGGCTGAAGGAATAAAAACAGATAGCAAACGGATAGAAGTGCAGGATGTAGGTGAAGAATATGCCGATCTTACAGCCCGCATTGAAACCAAAAAAGCGGTGGAAAAACGCTATTTGGAAATATTAAACAAAGCCTATAAGATTAGCGATATATTAGAGGTAGAAGAAAAATTAAGAGTTATAAGAGAAGAAATAGAAGCTGCCCAAGGCCGGGTAAAATATCTTGAAAGTCAGGTATCGTTTAGTACTATCTATTTAAATTTTTATAAAACACTCGACACGCATTACACGCCACCTTCAGGCCCCGGTTTCTTTACACGAATTTGGAAAGGATTGGTAAAAGGTTGGGAAGGTGTGCTTGAATTTTTTGTGGCCATTGCCTACTTGTGGCCGATTTGGATAGTAATAGCATTGGTTATTATATGGATTAGACGACGACATTTCAAATTCAGGATTTGGCCTTTCAGGAAAAAACAACCTTAACTGGTCACGCAAAGGCGCAAAGGCGCAAAGTTGGGCAAAATTAGAAGACCCAAATTTCAAATTCCAAGCCACAAATTCCAGGAGGCTCCGGCATAATGCTGATTCTTTAATCTTGGTTCTTGAAATTTGGAATTTGGAATTTTTATTTGGTCTTTGGTCTTTGGAAGATTGCCGAAATAACTTCGACATATTTTTAATACTATTATTGAAAGAAAGATTTTTTTAATGTTCAATAAACAATGCACAATATTCAATATTCATTGGGCTTCGCATAATAATTTAGAATCCGTAAGGTTTTGAAAATTGAGAATTGAATATTGATAATTCTTAGGCCTTTTGTTTAAGTTATTTTGAAAACTTTACTTTGGTCTTTGGTCTTTGTTATTTGGGATTTGGGATTTGGTCCTTACTATGAATTTATCGCCGCTATTCCCGGCAATTGTTTTCCTTCAAAATATTCGAGCAAAGCGCCACCACCAGTGGATACGTAACTTACTTTTTCTTCTAAATGAAATTTATGAATGGCCGCGGCTGAATCTCCACCACCGATTAAGGAAAACACCCCATGGCTTGTACCTTCGGCTAAGGCTAACGCTACCTCTTTGGTTCCATTTTCAAATTTTTCCATTTCAAAAACGCCCATCGGCCCATTCCAAAGAATGGTTTTACTTTTAAGAATGACATTTTTATACGTTTCTATCGCTTCTGTTCCAATATCCAAACCCATCCATCCTTCGGGTATTTCATTGCTCGGAGCATTTTCGGTTTTGGCATCATTACTGAAATTATCAGCAATTACCGAATCCTTGGGTAAATATATTTTAACTCCTTTGGCTTCAGAACGGGTTAATATTTCTTTGGTTAATTCTACTCGTTCCTCTTCAAACAATGATTTTCC
>CAYHCM010000170.1:0-7155 GCA_964355045.1 uncultured Chitinophaga sp.
GTGAGACATCTGCCGGGAAAGCAGTAGGAGGAAGACTCTACAGGGAAGAAATATTAAAAGTCCCTTTGACGACTTGTAAATAATAAATATATTTGTACACTTAAAAATGGTTATTTATGGCATAAAGCCAGCCAATATGGATAGCTTTGGTGCAATTTATGGCATATATAAACAAGTTGGTGGCAATGCTAATAAAAGGACAATGAAAAGCTTGAAAACTATAACAACAATATTTTTTCTATTGACACTTTGGGGTTGTAAAATAGATCCTCCCATTCAACCTGAGACAGATGAGTTATACACTCCATATCTGACATGCATAAGGAATAATAGAAAAGTTACTTTGCGGTGGATAAAGCCTATTTGTCCTTGGGCTTGTCCACAATCAGACCCTGACTATTTTGAAATTTTAATGTCCGATGCTGACCCATCAGAATTAAAGATTCACGCAACCGTAAGTAATAACATTTTTGAAGTAACCATAAACGACTTAACTAATGGAACACCCTATTATTTCGCCATAAAAGCGGTAGGACAGAGTAAACAATTTACCGTTTCAAATACAATAATGACTGTTCCTGACAACCCTGAGAATATTCAAAAATTATTTCAAACAATTAACGAGAACCGACAGCTTGGAACTTGGTCGCCTGACCAATTATTAATTGCATATGTAAGTAATTACATCTGGAATAATGGAAAATATTCATCTCAGTCTGTATTTATTTCCAAATTATCAACCGGCACAGTAAGCCTTGTAGAAATAAGTTCTCGTTCTCCTGAATGGTCACCAGACGGACAAAAAATAGTTTACCACACAGACAATGGCGAAATAACTACGCGACCAGGATACAGGCCTGCTCATATTGCTGTTTATAACATTCAAGATAGTGCTAAAAAACGATTGACAGCAGGGAACTCTTTTAACTTTCTACCAACTTGGTCGCCAGACGGAAATTGGATTGCCTTTTTATCTGACAAGGCAGGAACTAAGGAATATAATATTTGGAAAACCCCATCTGATAGCGGCACCTCTATTCAAATAACGTCTGATTTTAACGATCTGACCGATAGGGGGATTGACGACCGTTCACCTAGTACATTGACTTGGTCTAAAGATGGTAATAGCATTGCATTTGCCCTAATAACAAAATCAAATCAAGGGTATAGTTATGACATATATTCTGTTCCATCAACTGGTGGTAATAAGACAGCTATGGTATCTTCACAATGGAGTGACTTTTGTCCAATTTATTCGCCTGACGGAACTACTTTAGCATTTGTAAGTAATCGTTCAGGGTCAAACGAAATATGGACAATGAACCTGCAGACTAAAAAATTTAAACAAATTACCGGCAGTTCAGGAAAATATATTTATGAAAACCGTGGAAAAATTGAATGGTCTTCTTCGGGTAACAAAATCTTATTTACAAGTATATCAGACGATTTTCTATCACTTTATACAGTAGATATAAATTAATAGAAACACAGCCACCAACATGGCATACCAAAAAGGCTCATCTCGCTATTCCGTGGAAAGTTTTGTAAATGTTTGGAGTTTCATTTTCGCTGGATAACTTTGTGGTTGGTGTCGCCCTTCTGGTATGCCAGGAACGTTAGCGGTCATTGTAAAGTCGACCACCAAACAGAAATGACAAAACATAAAAAATCACGTTTACTAAAATAATCACTTTAAAGAATGAAAAACCCAATTTTATTAATTGTTTTATTATTGATTTTCACGTCTTGTAATAAAGATGATGACCATAATCCAAACAACGAAACAGAATTCAAACAGAAAATGAGAGACTTTGTTATTGGGATAAGTCAATATTCAAAGGCTACAAATCCAAGTTTTTTAATTGTGCCTCAAAACGGAATAGAACTTGTAAGTAGTAATGGAGATATAACAGGACAGCCACATACGGCTTATCTGAATGCTATTGATGCTAACGGTCAAGAGGATTTATTTTATGGCTATAACAATGACGACCTTGAAACATCAGCGACTGACAATTCTTACTTAAAAGGGTTATTGAATATTTCCAAAAGTTCAGGCAAGACCATTTTAGTAACTGATTATTGTTCAACACCTTCAAAAATGACAAATTCGTATCTTGAAAACAAAAATGAAGGTTATATTTCATTTGCTGCAAATCAAAGAGAGTTAAATAACATTCCGAATTTCCCAAATCCAATTAACCAACAAAACAATGCAGAGGTAACTAACATATCACAAGTAAATAACTTTTTATATCTTATAAATCCAACAAATTACACAACAAAAAATTCTTTTATTACTGCTGTAACTTCTACAAATTACGACTTACTCATTATGGACTTGTATTTTAATGATGGAACGGTATTTACATCAACAGAAATAAATCAACTAAAAAACAAAGCTAATGGTGGTAAAAGATTAATTATTTCCTATATGTCGATAGGCGAAGCCGAAAATTACAGATATTATTGGCAACCAAGTTGGAATACTAATAAACCAAGTTGGTTAGATGCCGAAAACCCTAATTGGGCTGGAAATTTTAAAGTAAAGTATTGGAATACAGAATGGCAAAACATTATTTATGGCAATGACAATTCTTACCTAAAAAAGATACTAAACTCAAATTTTGACGGAGTATATTTAGACATAATTGACGCATTTGAATATTACGAAAAATAACAACGAACCGCTAACAACAAGTAAGCAACGAAAAATTTAACATCAAACAACAAATGGAAAAATTTGTTACTTCAAAAGGTGTTATACTTGCGTGCGGAACTTGTTTCAAAATCCGCAACTCAAACGGGACAGAACTATGTCCCCTTTCAACAATGAATGATTTATATGAAATGATAAAAGAAGCAGACAAAGTTGTAAACTTCTAAAAAAATAACACTATGGACAATCTATATCAAGTTTTAAAATTGTGGCACATCATAAGTTTTGTGTTCATGTCAATTCCGCTTTTCAATCTTATTGTTGTAAACGAACGGGCTTTAATGGGTTCATCGTACAACTTCGGGACAGACAACTATATGGAAAACATAATTAGACACGGAGCAGTTAGGTGTTATGTTTTTCAACTATCCGTTTTTATTTCAGGTATTCTTTTACTTGTTTACGGACAATGGGGAATTGCTGCACTACTTACAAATTACATCCTTCTTGCAAAGACAATTATTCTATTTATGCTAATGGGTTTGCTTTCGTTTGTGCATTTCTCACTTCAACCGAAAATTGATTTGTTCTTCAAAGACATCACAGCAGACACAAAAGTTCCCGCCAATTTTCTTGCAACAGTAAAACCATTTCGTGTTCTTCGTAAACGGCTTGCGACAATTTGCCTCTTTCTTGTTTTGACAACTATAATTCTGGGTATGCAAGTTTACGCACCATTTAGTTTAACATTAAATGCAATACTCATAGGACTTGCAGGACTTTTTGCATGGAGAGTAAATAAAACATTAATATTATTCGGGTGGCTATGAAACGGACAAACCAAACGCAAGATAGTACGCCTGCCGATAACATGGAATTTGAAGAAATTTAAAAAAGAGGGGCTTCTGTGCTCTTTAGGGGCTGAAGTGCTTAAAGGGGCTTATGTGCTTTCTAAGGGCTTATGTGCTAAAATCCCCCCTTTTTTTAAACTTCTCAAATTCCTCAACCGTTATGCGTCACCCTATGACGACCGATTTAATTTAAGAGTCAACATCGGACAAATAAATCCACATATTGAATGGGTGGCAGTTCGTCCTGACAACTTAATTAATGAAGAAAATGTAACAGAATATTCGTTACATACTTCACCAATAAGAAGTGCGCTTTTTAATCCGGGAAAAACAAGCCGTATCAATGTAGGACATTTTATGACAAGATTAATAACAGATGACATAATTTGGAATAAATGGAAAGGACAAATGCCAGTAATTTATAATGACACAAACTAAGCCAAGAAGAACAACTGCCTACAAGGCAATACAAAAAGGTGCGATGAAATAATAAAATAATGTGTTATTAGCAGGGGTAAAAAAGCTGCTTTATAGTGCGAAGCTAAGCAAGGGGTGATTGATATGCGAATGTTTTGGGAAGTTTTGTATCGCTTAGTTGAAAGGTGCGCTAAACCGTTGCTCCGACCAAACATTTTAGGTCTTTTAATCACCTGCTATAGGTGTTTTTTATTAGATTTGTAAAAAAATGAAACACTTATATTCATGTATTTGGCTTATGACCATTTCTTTGGTTTCATCATCGCAAATACCATCGTTTCAATGGGCACGGCAATTGAGAGGAGTGGCCGGAGAAACGATGGTGAGGGGCAATTCAGTAGTAGTTGATGATTCTGGAAATGTTTATTCAACCGGGTATTTTTTTGGTAAAGTGGATTTTGATCCGGGTTATCGCAATTATTATTTGGTAGCAGATAATAACTCGGATATTTTCGTCACAAAACTGGATCCTGCAGGAAATTTAATTTGGGTATGCAGGTTTGGCGGTAGGGGAGAGGATATTGCAAACTCAATGGCTCTGGATTCGACGGGAAATCTATATATTGTAGGTAATTATAGTGATACGGTTGACTTCGACCCGGGTCCCGGTAATTTCAACCTGACATCACATGGTAAATTGGATGTATTTATTTTGAAGCTTGACTTAAACGGGAATTTAATTTGGGTAAAACAAAGTGGAGGAAAATCGAAAGATTATGCCACTTGTATAAATTCAGATGATTTAGGGAATATTCACGTTACAGGGCAATTTAGCGATACTGTAGACTTCGACCCCGGTTCCGGTGTTATTAACCTGGTATCTTATGGAGAATCAGATGCGTTTATTTTGAAGTTGAATTATTTAGGAAATTTCATTTGGGCTACGAATGTTGGTGGAAAATCCCAGGAAGGGGGAAACTTTATTGCAATTGATGATTCTAACAATATGTATATAACCGGGTATTTTTTTGGAACTGCTGACTTCAATCCCGGAATAGATACATTTAAAATGACACCCTCGGGTGGGGCTGACATTTTCATTTTGAAATTAGACAAATTTGGGAAGTTCATTTTTGCTTTACAAATAGGTGGTACCAGTTATAATTTTGGGGCTTCCCTGGTGTTTGATGATTCCGGAAATGTATATGTTTCAGGGCTTTTTCAAGGTACAGCAGATATTGACCCCGGCCCCAATATTCATAATGTAACATCTGAAGGCCAGGTGGATATTTTTATATTGAAGATCAGTCCCCCTGGGAATTTGGTTTGGGCCAAAAATATCGGGGGAACAGGTAGTGATTTTTGTTATTCAATAGTAAGGTCTTCGAACCATCTTTATATTACCGGAGGATATGATAACACCGTTGATTTTGATCCCGGCCCCTCTTCTTTTTATTTAAAGAAAACGGATGGGGATGGTGTTTTTGTTTTAAAGTTAGATTTAAATGGCAATTTTGGCCATGCAATTAAATTTGGGGGACGATATGCCTTTTCCATGGCCATAGATAGGGATGGAACAATTTATACTACAGGAACTTTTCAGGGTAAAGCTGATTTTGATTATGGACAGGGATTATTCTATTTATCATCACAAAAGGGATATTATGACGGATTTGTTCACAAAATGGGTAAATGTGCTCCACCAATAGCCCCGGTTAATTCAACCCAACTATATGACCTTAATATTTGTTATAATGCCATTACTACTATTACCGCGGCTGGATGGGGTATTTTGAAATGGTATCCAACAAAAACAGGTGGCAAATCCTTCAATTCAGGTTCATACTTGGTAACAGATAATTTAACCAAATCAACATCCTTTTTCGTTGCAGATAGCACATGTGTTGTAGGGCCACGGTTAGAAATAAAAGTGAAAGTCAATCCGGAAATAAAGATTGATCTAAAATCCCAAACGGATGTTTCATGTCATGGGGGAAGGGAAGGTTCGATAGAAATATTAGCAAATGGTGGCAGTGGATACTTTAAATATATTTGGGATCCAATTTCCAGCACAACATCCAAAGTTGATAGCCTGTACGCTGGTATTTACTACTGCTACATCACTGATTCAAATTATTGTAGTTTGTTAAAAAAATTCACAATCTCGGAGCCACAGCATGTTGATGTCTTAACCTCCATCAATGGAAGCACCATCACGGCTCTCATTGATGCTAAGGGTTATCAATGGTTGGATTGTGATAATGGAAGAAAACCATTGCAAGGTGAAATAAACAAGCAATTCAAAGCAACAAAAAATGGCAACTATGCGGTGGTTGTAATAAATAAACCATGTTATGATACTTCGGATTGTATCAACATTTCTTCTGTTGGTATTGGGAATGTTTCCATAAAAAAACCGCTATATATTTTCCCAAACCCTGCTAAAGCATTTTGTAACATCCAAACTTCTGTAGTTCCTTCTCAAGTTGTAATAACCGATTTACTTGGAAATAAACTTCTATCCTTTATTCCTGATAGTAATGACTCCATTGTAAATTTGGATAAGTTTGACAATGGGGTTTATTTAATCATTATTTCATTTTCCGATTATTTGGTAACTAAGAAAATAGAGGTGCTTCGGTAAATAGATTTTTTAACGGCTACCGCTAAGAGCAGATATATCAGATGCCTGGTTTGTAGGTTAGGATACCTTATATTTCCAACTAAATTTGTACCGGGTAGAAAGCTTGTTGGCTCCGAAGCCCGCCTCCAATATATCCGTAACCGTTATGCTTGTTTCAATAAAAAATTGACACCCCGCGCTTTTGGTGCATACATCCCATGCGGGATGTTAGATTGGGTGTTTAAGGATGTTTGCCCAAGGGCATTGAAAGCTGCTTGTATAGCTTTTTCCTGACTTGTCCATTTTAGTGCGGCTTGATAAATTTGAAGGCTTATAAAAATTGACTTTTTCTATATTTAATCGTTGAGAATTGGATAAATATTTTTTTTCTGAGTTTTAGAATTTTTAATTGATTCTAAAGGCTTTTAATTTTTAAAGAATAAATATTTAATATTTTGCTGTTAGTGCGGTTAAAATCAAAAAAAAATCCTTGAAACTCAAGCTAGATAAGGATTTGGTTTTTAAAACTTAGAAGAGCGGACAAGTCAGGAGGATGTTTGCCCAAGGGCATTGAAAGCGGCTTGTATAGCTTTTTTGCTCATTCC
>CAYHCM010000171.1:0-7052 GCA_964355045.1 uncultured Chitinophaga sp.
TTTCCACTTTTTTAACCAATTTTCCCAACAAGTCATAAACCTCAATGGTAATATCTTTTCCCGGATTTTCAATTACAATAATAAAATTCCCATCATTTGGATTTGGATAAATTTTAATCCGCCTTTGGCGGATGGATATTTGCGAAATTCCAACCGTCACATTTTTGCAGGTTTGGGAGGTGCAACCGGCCAGATTGGTTACTTTAAGGCAAACATTAAATTGGCCAGATGATTTAATAATATAGGAGTAATATCCAACAGTGGTGGTGGCGCTATCGGTATTACCAAACTTCCAATGGTATTTTGTATTTCCCTGAACCGTAGCCCTCAAATCTACTTTAGTACCTGTGGTGGTATAGCTGAAATCAGAATCTGGATTGGAATTAACGGTCAAGGCTTTGGTTAAAGAATCCGAACAGCCATTGGCGACAAGCGCGACCAATGTTACATTAAACGTAGTGGTACTTGAAATTTGGAATTTGTGTTTTGGGTTTTGGGATTTGGAATTTAGCCCATCTCCAAATTTCCAGTTATAACCCGTTGCATCTTCTGATTTATTTACAAAAACAGCGCTGTCACTTTCGCAAACATCAGTAGTTTCAAAATCAGCTTTTGATTGGGGTTTTATTTCAATGGTTTTTTTCAGGGTATCTGCGCAGCCGTTGTCGGAGGCTAAGATAAGGGTCGTGGTTGAGGTTCCGGCGGCAGCATATTTATGGGAAGGATTTTGGAGGGTGGAAGTAGCTTCATTATTAAAATTCCAGTTGAAGAAGGTTGTTATAGGGGATGGAGGTTTTGTTCCTGTAAACTGAAATTTGGTGATGGTGCGGCTGCAGGCTAAATCATAGGTAAAATCAGCTTTGGGGGCTGGTTTTATAGTGATTGTTTTTTTGATGGTGTCGTTTGGCATACTGCAATTGTCTTTTAGGATAAGTGATAGGTTGGAAGTGTTGGAATAGTGATTGGTGGTTAGTAATAAATGATTAGTTGTATCAATAATTTTATTATTCAATAGCCAACTAAATTTATACGCCTTTGAATCCCCTCCTTGGGCGGTGGCTATGTAGCTAATGATTTTTCCAAAGCAAAGGGTTGTATCTCTTAAATTGGAGGTTGCTTTAAGTGGAGGTTTTACATTAATATTAAACAAGGCAGTATCGCCCAGTGCCTCGCATCCATCATTTACTATCAGTTGGATTTTTAACGTTTGTGAGGTCGTAAATTTTAAAGAATCCGCAGTTGATAAAACTTTGTCAGTTATTAAATCCTTCCATTGGTAAAGCAAATATTTTGAAACCGCACCTGAAACCGAGGCTTTGTAATTTAAATTCTGACCCGAGCAAAAGGTGGTATCCCTGAACTTGCTTTTTAGCATAACTGCTTTTCGTTGACTTATGCTTAAATAAACGGTGTCGTTTACTTTAGAACACCCGTCGCTTAGCACAAGAGCCAACTTTTCAGAAATTTTAATGTCAACCGAAGGGGTGTAATAAAGGGTATCAAACCGGGCTGCACTGCCTTGTTTAAACGGAAAAAATGAGCCGGACGAATTGACAAAATACCATTTCCATATATACCCTTTTGCTACACCATATTCAAACCGGGCAGGGATACTCAACTCGTAATTGAAACAAACGATGGTATCATTAAACCCAATGAATACTGTGGGATTATCACGAACCAGAATTTTCTTAATGGCGGTATCCGGTTTCCCACACCCGCTGCTATCGGCTATTACGATGCGGTAAATGGTATCTTTATCAGGCCAAACAAGGGGCTGCCTCAAAGAGGCATTGTTCATTCTGTATTTTGGAGCCCATGTCCATTTCGTTCCTCCATAGGTATTAAGTCGGATGGTATCGCCCCTACAAATGATATCGGGCGGCCCCGCATCGGCCTTATCGGTTGAATAAATAAGTAAACGAAGGGTATCGGTTTTATAATAACTCTGCACTGCCGGTTTGGTGCTCAATATCCGTATTCGATATAAAGGGGAAGATGAAACTTTGAACAAAGGCAATCTGCATGTAATGAACGTATCCTTGTTGGCTTTTATCCTGCCAAGTTCCCGGTAGCCCGATTCAAAATTTCCAAATTCATCGCTCAATTGGGCTATAAAATAATTGGTAGAATCGAAACTGCCGTATTTTGCAAAAGGAATTTTAATACTGTCGCCGGCACAATAGGGACCAGGTTTTACCTTGCCCCGGGTAATGTAGTAGTCGGATATTCTCGTAATCCATCCACTTGAGTAAGTGTTTAGAGTGGTATCACTAAAAGAGCCCATGACTATCTTTTTTCCATACATACCGCCTGCATATACCGATCGTTGCGCCAGAACAGCCAAGCAACTTACGCCTCCTTCTGATTTTCCTCCGGTAGCCCATAATATATTTCCCATGGTATCAGCTTTAATAAAAAGCGGAAAATAATTCTTATTGTTCCCGAAAAGTATCGTGCTGTCAATTAATAATTTATCGTAAGCTGAACCACCGAAGTATAAAAAACCATTGTCGAAAACGGCATTCATGAAATAGGTATTATAGTTTAAGTGAGAATAGAAATCAATCACTTTAGGCCGGAAGAACCACCTCGGTTTAAACGAAGTGGAAATAGAAGCTGCAAATATTTCAGGCCGGTTTGTTCCGGGAGCATAATGGGGGAAAATCTTTTGTTTTCCCCAATACATGGTATCTCTAAAATTACCCCCTAAATATAAATGTTTTCCATCCGTTACCATACAGCCAACCCCCCAGTAAGATTGGCCTTTTACGCAAAACCTTCGGTTATAATTTCCAAGCGTGTCGGTTTCGGCCACAAAACCGGAATATTTATAAAATGTGTCTCCTTTAATAACAATATCAATTCCATTAATCGTACCGGATATAAATAGTTTCTTGTTTAAATTTACAATTGCTGATACTTCAAACTTTGTGGCTGAAGTGCCGGCATAAATACAATTAGACCATTTAATAGCACCATTCGTCTGATTTAATTCTCCAAATGGATAAGAATAAGGTGAAGTAAAAGTATAGGAAGTGCTTCCTATCCTGCAACTTTTATAGGCACGGCAAACAAAATAAATCCGATTGCCTGAATTAGTAAGATTGATAAAGGCTGCTAAGGTATCCCCAACGCCTGTTTGGGTGGCCCAAACAAAATTAAGGTTCTTATCGAATTTGGCAAATCCAATGGTTCCATTATATTTACTCATACTAACCGAACCAATAGTTGTTTTTACATCCTGCAGAAACCCGCCAAGGTAAACATTACCTTGATTGTCCGTGCACATTTTAACACCTCTAAAATCTCCGGCAAGCTTTGCATTGATTACTTTACCACTACTATCAATGCGCAACAGGTAGGTAGTATTGCTATTGCTTGATTTGGAAATAAACTTAAAAGTATCAAACCGAATGGTGTCTGCCTTAAACAAAGTTCCATCCCCCTGAGTAACTGCATTCAGAATAGCTCCACCACCCGACTCAGCACTTATACCATAAACTATCACTCCAGTCTTGAATTTAAAGGTTTTGAGCCATTGGAAGTTTTGGGCTTCCAGATTATTTGACAAAAGAACCAATGCCAGAATAAATAAAGACATATTGCAGCATTTCAGAGTTATTCGTTTCATCAGATGCTAAACCATTTATGGATTACTTAATTATTAGACTTCAATAATCCAAAAGGTTTCAAAAATTGAAGGATAAAAATTTTAATAAGGTAAAATTCAACTGCCTTGTTTTTCATTTTTGACCAATCAATAACCAACAACAACTCTTTGATTCCAAACTACGCCACCATTACTTACCCTCACCAAATAAATCCCTGCTTCTGCTTCCAAATCCATCCCGATAACTATCGGGATCACTTTTTCAACTATTTTAACCATTTTAACCAATCTTCCCATCATATCATACACCTCTATCGAAACTTCATTTCCCGGATTTTCAATTTCAACTATAAAATTCCCATCATTTGGATTTGGGTAAATTTTAATCCGCCTGAGGCGGATGGAAATATTAGAAATTCCAACCGTCACATTCTTGCAGGTTTGGGATATGCAACCGGCCAAATTGGTTACTTTAAGGCAAATGGTATATTGGCCCGAAGATTTTAAGGTATGAGTGTAATTTCCATTGGTGGTAGTAGCACTATCAGTACTTCCAAACTTCCACTGATATTTTGTATTTCCCTGAACGGCGGCTCTTAAATCCACTTTAGTACCCGTAGTTGTAAAACTAAAATCAGAATCGGGATTGGAATTAACGGTTAAAGCTTTGGTAATAGAATCCGAACAACCGTTGGTAACGACAGCCACGAGGGTGACATTAAACGTGGTGGTGCTTGAAATTTGGAATTTGTGCCTTGGATCTTTGGATTTACTTGTTTGGCCATCTCCGAATTTCCAGTTATAGCCTGTTGCATCTTGGGATTTATTTACAAAAACAGCGCTGTCACTTTCGCATACATCTGTCGTTTCAAAATCCGCTTTGGATTGGGGTTTTATTTCAATGGTTTTTATAAGGGTATCGGTGCAGCCGTTGTCAGAGGCTAAGATTAAGGTTGAGTTTGAGGTTCCTGCGGCGGCAAATTTATGTGATGGATTTTCGAGGGTGGAAGTAGCTTCCTTGTTAAAATCCCAGTTGAAGTAGGTGGTTACAGGGGATGGCGGATTTGTTCCGGTAAATTGAAATTTGGTGATGGTACGGCTGCAGGCTATGTCATACGTGAAATCTGCTTTGGGAGATGGTTTTATGGTGATTGTTTTTTTGATGGTGTCGTTTGGCAGGGTGCAATTGTCTTTTAAAATTAAGGTTAAGGTTGAGGTTGAGGTAAAGGTAAAGGTAAAGGTAAAGGTTAAGGTTGAGGTTGAGTCTATGAGTTTGTTATTTAACACCCAATAAAATTTATAGGCTTTTGTATCTCCGCCTTGGGCAGTGGCTTTGTATTTTATGGTTTTACCAAAGCAAATGGTAGTATCCCTTAAATTGGAGGTTGCTATCAATGGTGGATTTACTGTTACCTTAAATTCTGCTGTATCGCCCAATGCCAGGCATCCATCATTTACGATGAGTTGGATTTTTAATGTTTTTGAAGAAGTGAATTTTAAAGAATCAGAAGTTGATAAAACTGTATTTGTGATTAAATCCTTCCATTGGTATTGCAGATTTTTTGGAATCCCGCCTAAAACGTATGCTTTGTATTTTATGATTTGACCTGAGCAAAGGGCAGTATCTCGGAAAGTATTTTTTAGTATGACAGGTTTACGTTGGCTAAGTGTTAAATAGGCCGTATCAGGTTTTGCGGTGCAGCCATCCTTTAGGACTATCGCCAATTTTTCAGACGTATTAATATCCAGCGACGGGGTGTAGTTTAGGGTATCTGCTAATTTAGTGTTCCCTTTATTCATCGGGAAAAATGATTTGGAGGGATTAACAAAAAACCATTGCCATTGATAAACAGAATCGCCTCCTTCAAATCTTACCGGAATTGTTAAGGGAATATTTTCACAAAGAATGGTATCGTTAAAACGCATTATAGATTTAGGATAAGGACGAACCAGAATAGTTTTAAAACCCGTATCAATTTCACCGCAGCCGCTGCTGTCACCAATAATAAGCTGATAAACGGTGTCTTGCATTGGCCATACTGTGGGTTGCCTTAGAGTAGCTTTGTCCATATTGTATTTAGGACTCCATAACCATTTAGTGCCGCCATACGTATTCAGTTTTATACTATCCCCATTGCAGATAGTTTCTGGCAGGCCGGGGTTAGCTTTGTCACGCGAGTATATGAGCAAACGAAGGGTATCTAAAAAATAATAGCTCTGCACTTTAGGATTTGTGCTTCTGATACGGATGCGGTAATAAGGCGAGGATACCACCTTAAACATGGGCAATATTCCCAATACCGTACTGTCCTTATTGGTTTTAAGCCTTCCTAATTCACGGTATCCCGTTTCAAAATTTCCCTGTTCATCACTCAGTTCAGCAATAAAGTAATTGGCTGTATCAAAATTTCCTTTTTTTGCATAAGGTACACGAATCGTATCACCTGCACAATAGGGTCCTGCACTCACTTTTCCACGGGTAATAAAATAGTCGGTCACTTTGGTGAGCCAGGCATCATACGTATATACTCCCTTATATTTTTTTGAACTGTCGGTATATTTGCCGTATGTAATTTTACCTTGACAGATTCCTCCTGAAAAAACAGATTGTTCTGCTATAGCACTAATGGCGCTTACACTGCCAAGACTGGATCCGTCACTACCTCCACTCGTTGCCCATAAAACGTTACCGCGGTAATCAATTTTAAAAATAATAGACTGTGAAAACCATCCCGATGGTGCCTTTAGTGTATCACTGCCAAACAAAGATTTTATGGCTAATGATCCGCCATAATAAAGATGACCGTTGCTACAACTTACACTCGTTAAATAATTAGCTCCATAAGGTGTACTTCCCGTTTTTGTTGTGGTATCAAGAATTTTAGGGTGATAAAACCACCGTGGTTGCAGTGAAGCAGTTATTGAAGCAGCAAATTGTTCCTGTGCCTGATTAACCAGAAATTGACCGGTTGGAAATTGGGGTGCAATTTTTTGTGTGCCCCAGGTCAAACTATCTGTAAAAGCACCTCCAATATAAAGACGTTCTCCATCCGTCGCGATGCAACTAATAAAGGTTTTCCTTTTGGCAGTTATCACAAATCTTTTTTTATAATTTCCAACCGTATCTGCTTCCACTATAAATGAGCCCTGAAAAAAAGTATCAGCACCTATAATATAATCAGGATAGTTATTGCCTGTCAGGTATAATTTATTCTTCAGATTTAACATCCCGGTTATTTCTAAAACATTACCCGGAGGTGTAATAAATAAATATTTAGACCATAAAATACTACCGTCTGATGGTTTCAATTCACCATAAACATATGTTCTGTTTTTGCTTGCAGTTGAATTATAGGGTTTACTAAAACTGTATGTATTTTTCCCTATAGGAGTAATATCTGCACTACTGCAATAAAAATAGACATGGCCTGCCGAATAA
>CAYHCM010000172.1:0-7043 GCA_964355045.1 uncultured Chitinophaga sp.
ATCTTATTTTTCCAAACTTAATTTTAATATTTTTCCCTTTAATGGAATTAGGTCTGTTTCAATTGTAGTCCAAATAATTTCATCATTTATTTGGTAATATCCATGAACCAAAATATGACGCATTCCAATCATATCATTCCATTCGATTCCATTATTCTTTGCCTTAAAATCTCGGGTTAATAAGTAGGCAGCTTCTCCAATTATCTCCAAATTTTTAACTACAGCAAAGCGTAATATTTTATCATTTTTATAAACTTCAAAAGATTTGCCATCAACAAATTCAAGGATACTATCAATAGCTTCAATTATATGATAAAGCCTTTCATTATCAAGCGGCTTATCTCTCATAAATCAATATTTTATCATTATTCGCACTTTGTTCAGCAAATCTTTTTAATTGTCCGTTCTCAACCATATCAACTTTTTTCCCGGTCAATAATTCCAAATCATTAACTATATGCGCATATTTAAAAAGTGTTAGCTTAATTCCCGGCGTGAAATTTACCAAAATATCAATATCGCTTGAATCTTGTTCCTCAGTTCTGGCGTATGAACCAAATAGCCATGCTTTATCAATAGGCTGGTTTGCCAGATATGTAGATATTTTATTTACGATATTATTGTTCATGTTAGTTTCAGTGCAAATTTAATAAAAGCGTGGTTTAATAACATAAACTCTTTTGCAAAATGAAACTATTTTAAAGTGCATTGGATGCTGCGAGGATAGGAATGAGCTATGAGCGGTAAATAAGATTTTGGCTTTATATAGGTAATTATTTATGGTATCACGTTTTGTGATACCATTTAATTGTAGCGCATATCACATTTTGTGATAAGCTAATGTGCAGTTATTTGTAATACAATATTTTTTGACTGTTTAACAGGATATGTCATCACAATTTGTGATGACATATTTTCCTGTTCTGCTTTGCGAGCTTACTCTTCCCTCACTGAAAATCCGGGTAAAGCTATTTCTGATTTTCTCTATGTATCTATGCTCTTTGTGTCTCTGTGTTTTTTTATAGTCCGGCCAATACCTTCCCTTTAGGATACCGTATCTCATATGTAAACGTAATTTTCTCAGAATCCTTCACTTTTAATTTTACGTTCCATGTCAATTTTCCGGTGGCTTCATCCAAAGTGGCGCCATCATTTTTTAATAAAACAACCTTAATCTCACTTGTACCCGCTACTACGGGTATTTGGTCTTCAAGCACTATTTCAATCGGAACATTTTTGGTATTGCGAACCACTAATTCAATAGTCCGGGTTTCTACTTTTTCATCCGTAAACACTTTATCCTTGTAATTTTCTTTAATCTTTTTGCGGGTAAGAACAATGCTTTTATCCCTGCCCAAATTTACATTCAAGGTATCGGTAGTGGTAGATGCATCCAAATACATTTCACCTACATAGCCACCATCAAAGTACAGGCGGGCCTTGCCCGGAATTATATTCATATCTTCCCATCCCGTAACTTTGGCTATCAAAAACGCATCGGTGCAAACCTTTGGCACCGCTGCAAACTGCATAACCATGGGTATGTCTTTTTGGTTTATTAAAACTTTGTGCATTTTGCCATCGGCAGCTATGGTATAGCTCAATTTTATTTCATATTCGGTGCGAATAATATTTTCGGTAATTGCCACATAATTTTCAATATACTTTTGGTCTTCGTTGGCATCAAATTCTACATCGTCCTGAATATCTTTTTTCAGGCTCAAGGTTTCAGCCTGCATAGGAACTTTTGCATTCGAAATAGATTTGCTTTTTGATTTTTCTCTATAATATTCCATAAAACTCAAATACCATGGAGTAAGTTCAGGTTTCACATTGGTTTCATTTGGATTGCTTGTACTCAATGTTAAAGGAACATTGGCCCATTCAATCCCTGTATTTTGAGTAACATTTGCAAAATATTTCAGTTGAAAATTATTAGTAGCCGAAGTTGCCTGCAAATCATAAACCGGCATCCAGTTGGCGGTTTGCACAAAATAATTAAAGTTGACTTGTGTGGTGGTTGGCACATCGCTAAACATGGTAACAATGACCTGATGAACCGGCTGAGCCGCCGTATTGTTCGTCAAATCATTTCCGCTTTGTAACAATACCAAGGTAGCATGTCGTGCATTCAATTTGTTTTTTTGCTTTTGCAATTTGTTTTTTTGGCGTTCTAATTTCAATCCTTGTTCGTAAATGGAATTCAGTTTTTCTTTTAAAAACAACATGCCATCGCGCAATGTGGCCAATGAATCACGCAATGGTTGACCTTTGATAATGCGGTTGTTCAATAACATATTTTTTTCGGTTTCAAGCACGTAGGTTTTATTATCAATGTCTTTCATTTGGTAGGTGATATCTTCCATTGAGTCCAGCACATTTTCTATTTCCTTGTCATATTTCCGGGTAACAACTACTTTTTCTTTATATTTAATTTGGTGTTTAATATCCATTACCACTGCCCCGCGGCTACTTGCCTGAAGGGATGCAGCATTAATGTAAGGCGAAATATTTTCAAAAATAAGTTCGTTGTTTCCTGCCTGTAAGGCTACATTTTCGTTGTAATACAAATGGGCACCCTGAAGATAAACAGTTACCTTTTGGAGTTTGGAGGTATAGGTTTTTGTCGATTGAGCTAAAGTTGAGAAACCAAAGCTAAGAAGGATTAACATTACATACATTTTAGTATGGCGGCAGGATTTGAATGGTCGTTTCATGGTGTTTAAATTTTAATTATTTAAAAAGTGGATGTTTTTTATTTTTAAATTCCATAAAGGGTGTAAAAAAAATTTGATATTTGCCAAAAATGACGTTGAAAATAAACCATCAAACCGATGAAGAACTGGTAATAAAATACCGGGCTTCTGAAGATAAAATGGTAGTTGGTGAACTTTTCAAACGGCATTCGTTGATGTGTTTTGCGGTGTGTAACAAATATTTTAAAAATGATGAACTAGCTGAAGATGCGGCTATGAACATATTTGAAAAGCTATTTGACGACCTGAAAAAACATGAAATTCAAAATTTTAAAAGCTGGCTTCATACCGTTTGCCGCAATTATTGTTTGATGCAATTGCGCAAGCATGAATCGAAAATCAGGAAGGATACGGTGCATTTGGACGATGAAGCCAACTTTATGGAATTGAAAAATTATTTGCATCAAGAAATTAACGACAGCGATAAAGAAAAACAATTAATAAAACTGGAAACAGCCATTACCAAATTGAAAAATAAACAGCGGGAATGCATTGACTTATTTTATTTGCAACAAAAAAGTTATGATGAAATAAGCGCCATGACCGGCTATACCAACAACGACGTAAAAAGCAACATACAAAACGGAAAACGAAATTTAAAAATACTATTGGACAACCGCGATTTTATTCTTTGGTTAACATTAATAATATGGACAAACAATCTTGCATAAGCAATCAACTTTGGATTGGCTACAGTGCTAAAACACTGAGCCAAGCTGATACCGACATGATTCTAAGTCATGCCGAAACATGCGAGGTATGTACAGATATTAAAGAAGGAATAGATGCCATGAATAAGCCTGAATCTTTGAATGAAAGAGTGACTGGCATTAATAAAAAAGCAGATGATTATTTAAAACCAAATAGAAACCTGAGTCTTTTTTGGTATTGGAGTGCTGCGGCTATTTTGGTTTTTGGCATCGGCTTTAGTTGGTTTTTAATTGATAACGAAAAACAATTAGCAAGCAAACCGGATGAAAAACCGGTTTTTGAAAATAAAACCAATCCTACTCTTTCAAACCCTGAACTAAAGGATATTCCTTTGGCAAAAAATGATAATCCGGTTTTTAAAAAGGAGAATAATTATGAAACGAACGTGGTTGAAAACGATGCTGATGGACGAAGTTCCCAAGTTACTGAGGATATTTTCAAACCGTTTGAATCAATTAAAATTCCTGACACTTCGACTTATGTTTTTAGAACAACACCCGATACCATGCCTCGGGGAATAAGTTTGGCTTTTGATAATAAAACCGACAATGACGATAGTTATTCATCTGCACCCCAAATGGAATCAATGGACAAGGATGATCCAAAATCAAAAGACGTACAAATAGTTTCTGCTGAAACGAAATCCTTAAAAAAACGTAAAGTTGAAACTGCAAAACGAAAAAGTGCCGCCAACCCTGATCCATTAAGTAATTCAAATGTTTCGAATAATAGCAATTCATTCAAAAATTCATATTCGAAAGATTCTTCAAATTTGGCTTTGGCTAAAACTAATTATACCCAAAATAATTATGATAAATGCCTTGAAAATCTTACAACCATAACCGCTAATCCTTCTTCCTTATACTATGAAGATGCTTTGTTGCTAAAAGCCAAAACCTTCATTAAGCAAAATAAAATTAAAGAAGCCAAAGCTATTTTGAAAACACTCATTTCTTTGAAAGGGAATAAGAAAAGTGAAGCGGAGGGGTTGATGAAGGGGTTGAAGTAGGTCGTTTTTCCGGTATCCATTATATAATTCTATCCCATTCATTTCTTGATTTTTCTACATATTCTTGCAATTGGTCGGCTTCTTCAGAACTAATTAATCCCCTAAAACGAGCCATAGAATTATTTTCCATTGTTTTTTCCGTTAACAGTTCATCTTTTGAAAAAAGCAAAACTTCAATTTCTTTTCCAATATAATTATCGGGTATGTCCACCTGAAGCTTATTATTCTTTGGTATTACAATGGTTTTTATCATTTTTAGGTCCAAGTGGTAAATTAAGCCAACGGATAGTAATATTAAAATTTATTTTTTACCGGAGAAGTTCAAATTGAACTTAGAGAAAATTCAGTCTCCAGAACTTTCAAAAGCCATAAAACGATACGAAACACCAAATGTAGCCTGATATTGTGAAGCAATTTGAGTATTGGTGACATATTGGTAAATAGGAATTTCAGTAGATGCAAACACCGTAATTTTTCGTTGAAAGGAGTAACTTAATTGAGGTACAAAAAACACTTTTTTACTTCCGGTGGCAAAGGGGTCGTAATTGGGGTAAGCATATAATAATATATTTTTGTTCAGTTTCATTTTATTAATTATCTCGCCACGCACTTGTAAGGTAACTCCCAAATTTTTAAAAAAGGTTTTACTTGCAAATAATCCGATTGTATAAAAATCACCCTGCTTTTCACCCAAAGGATTCCAGCCTTTTTGAATATATAAGGCATTGGCGAATACTTTAAAGTTTGAAAGATCTTTTAAAAAAAAGGAATAAAAAATAATATCATGAGCTCCTGATGTTGGTTGCACCGACAAGGGTTTGGTTATATAAATATCTTCTTGCCCAAATACCTCTCGACTTACTGAATCATTATATTTTCCTAAAGGAATTTTAAAACCTAAACCCAGGGTAAGTTCAGTGCGTTTATTTTTTTTGGTTTTATTAATAATATCATAGCGCGGAAATAAAATCAAATCACCAATTCCTTTTGATTTATAGGTTCTTTCCGGTTCGAAGCCTAATTCGGTTTTATTGATAAAATATCCGGTTTCAACATACATGGTAAAGTTTTTGGTAATGCCATAGCCTAACCGGTTATAAATATAATTACTCTTATAACTTTTAAAAAAATTCTCAGGATTTTTGGCAAGCGAACTACCGGTTAAAAACTTAGTAGTACTTATATGCTGAAAATTAGAATTAATGTCAACCTGATGCTCGAGCAATACACCTTGTGATGCGCCGCCGGCTATTGGGCTTCCGCTTCCTCCGGCACAACATTGCGCAAACAGTTCAAAACTTTTTAATCCAAATACCCAGCAGAGGAATATCTTTTTAAAGTTCATTTCAGTAAGAATAATTAAGCACTCTAAAGATGATTAATGATTAACCGAAAATCTTAAAATTTTATAGCCCGACCCGTCGGATACTTTAATAAAATAGAACCCATTGGCAATATCCTGAGTCGAAAAATTGATTTTATTTTCGCCTTGTGATAATTTTTCATTAGCCAGAACTGTAGTAACCTTTTGGCCAACATAATCAAATAATTCAATGGTTACCTCACTTGGATTTATTAGGGTTAATGAAATAGTTGAACTATTAACAGCAGGGTTAGGAAACAGGTTTAAGGAAGAAAAAGATAAGACTGGTTTTTCAGGGATGCTTGCAGCAGCCAAAGCACTTTTGATGGCATCTTGCAGTTTGGTAGAATTGCCTGAGGCGGTATTTATTTCATTAAAATAAATCGTATGGTTTATTCCTCCCATAACAATTATTTTAGGCATACCGGCTACCCCATAATTAGTCATTTTAATTATGTTGTTTGAAAATTTTACAGTATTTGGCATCGCATTACCATCCACCCAACTGCTTAATGAGGTGCAATTGGTATTGGCATAGTCATCGCAAATGTACATTACCACTTTTCCGGGATTAGTAGTGGCATAGGTTTGCACAATATTATAGGCAGTTTTTGAAGGGATAAGGCATGATGCGCAGGGCATTACCCAATCCAAAACTATTACTTTGCCACTATTAAGTTCGGCAAATAAATCGTGATTATTTCCGGCGCAATCGCTACTGTTAAAGTTGGTTGCGGTTGTTTGTGAAAAGCTTTGTATCCCGATGAGAAGAAATACTAAAACCATATTTACTTTTTTCATAATAATAAATTTTAATAATATGCAACAAACATACACAATATTTGGATATACAAACAACATGTGACAAAAGTCATAGAAATATTGAATAATAAATAAGCAATCATAGAGCAATCAATGATTTAAAAAAAAACAGACCCCATAGCGAGATCTGTTTTTTTATATAAAATAAAAGTTTATTCTTTTCCTATCGGTTGGTGTCTCACCAACTGAAACCCTGCCGCCAATGATATAATTTTTCTATCGGTTGGTGGGACACCAACCGATAGAAAAAAAAACCAGGATATGAAGAAAAATGGGGTTGTGCTACCTTGGCCGCAGAGTCCACCTTCCCTTCTCATGCCCTTGCTGGTGAGACATCTGCCGGGAAAGCAGTAGGAGGAAGACTCTACAGGGAAGAAATATT
>CAYHCM010000173.1:0-6969 GCA_964355045.1 uncultured Chitinophaga sp.
AAATGAACACCAAAAATAATCTTCATTATGCCTTAAACAAGGCTTTTGAAAATCATGAGGAATCCCTTAATGAAGCCCAATGGGTGCGGCTTGAAGGGGCAATAACAAAAAAGAAAAAAAGGAGGTTCTTTCCCTTTCTTTATATTTTTATGTTGGTATGTTCTACTGCCGGCATTACTTATTTTGTTACCCTGAATTATGGTTTAAAACAAAATCATATTTCTATAATTTCACAGCCTGAAAATTTAAATTCAGAAAATAATTCAAGTTTGAAAAATAATGACGCGCAACTAATAGCACCCGAAAGTAGTCTTTCCTTAACTGCCACCCAACAATCCTTTGCAAAACCAAAAAATACAAAGAATTTTAAATCTGAACTTCCGCTTATTAAAGAAGGAGAAGGAATAACTTTACCCAATTCGCCGGAAATAATAATGTCTGAAAAACAAAGTGATATTGCCCCCTTACCCGAAAATGACATTGCTTTGTTAAGCAAGGAAAATGACCTTGAATATCCGGTAAAAGATAATAAATTTGAGGAACCAATAATACCCGAAGGACCTAAAGATTTATCAGAGATGGAACTTTTAAAAAAAAATGATACCATTTATTCCAATATTAATGACGGGAAATATGATGTTAAGCTACCACCTTCGCGAATTGCGTTTTCATTAGCCGGAGGGTATTCTAAAATGAATGTGAAGATATCAGAAATGGAAAATGGCAACAAATTGCATAAGGACACACGTCAATTATTTGAACAAAGTAACCAAAACCCTAAAACTACGTTTATCAATTTTGGTTTCGACTTATCTGTTTTTCCAAAATTACATATAGGGCTTAATACCGGTTTTCAATATTTAAGAATTGCAACGCCTGTATCCATTAATTACCGGCTAACTGAAGTACCTTGGAGAAATGAGGACGGTGTAATTTCTTATTACATTGATGCTATTCATCCCATTGATTTAAATACAACCACTACTAATTACACTACTTATTTTAATATTCCTTTGAGGATTAATTATGGCATACCTCTTAATTCAAAAAATGAAATACTTTTTACCGGAGGTTTCAATTTATCAACCTTGGCGGCTGCTAAAGGAAAAAGTGTAATACTAAATACCGAAAAAAATGAATCTCCTGAAGTAAAACCATTAAACAGGGGAATGTATCGTTCCGTAAATTTAGGATTTGCAGGTGGTTTTCAGTACAATACCCAACTTAAAAACAGATGGTGGATTGGGTTAGAGAACATTTGGCAATCAACGCCTATGAAATACAAGGTTGGTTTTGGAAGTATTAAAAACAAGCTTGAAGGATACAATCTGAACCTTTTAATTAAATACAAAATTTAACGCTTATGAGAAAAATTACTTTTGCCTTTAGCCTTTTAACTGCCTCCATAAGTATTGCCCAAACCCCGTTTATCAAAAACCTTGGAAAAAATCCGATTGACAGGATTAATCAAAATATCGAATGTTCGTGTATTGATCCAAAAAACCAACTTACGGTAGGTTATTTTAAATCACCTACTTCAGATACTCTTGTTTTTAAAAGATGGGATGGAAACAAATGGGATATTTATAATAGCTTGTACAGCGATCATACTCAAAAACGCAATTCTTCAAAATGTGTTTTTACAGCAGATACATTACTTTATGTGGCAACAAATTATAGAAGAGGAGGAAAAATAAGGATCGGAGTTTTTTATCTTCCTAATTCCAATACCGGCTCACAAACCGACAGTATGGGAGAATTTAAATCAGTAAAGGGAGGCGAAGTATATATTTCTGATATAAAAATTATTCAGAAAAAATTGCTTGTATTTGGTCGTTTCGATTCTGTATATACTGTGCAAAAAAGGTGGCAGCCTGTTAACAATATAGCCCAGCTTTATTATCTTGGTCAAACCGGAAATTGGGGAATTAACCCTAAAGTGCATCAAATGTTGAAGGCATATAGAATTTCTAATTTACCGGTAGCCACCAATAATGATACAACACTTATTCTTGCTAATGATACAATCCTAAGGTTTATTTTTCCTGAACAGTTAGAACTAATCCGGAAACCTGCAAGCCCTAAAGTGTCTTATTCCGGAGTAGCCTATTTGGGAAAAAAATGGCTTATTACACGACCAAATTCAGATTCAATACTCTACTACACCGGCAAAGAATTTATCAGAAGAAAACTTGATAAGGTATTGAATTCGGATCTGAGTATTATTAATACTTCTAAAGGTGCATTGATTGCTGAAGATTCAAAGGAGATAAGCAGACTTTTTTTATTGGATACCACAAAAAACAAACTTTCGTTGATTTACCAATGGCGTCAAGGTACTGCTGATTTTCCAAAGAGCAGTTTAATAAAATCAAAAACGACCGTATTTTATAGTTTTAATTCCCCTATTCTTTATAATGATACGGTATATAAAAACATTGTGGAGTTAAATATTGAAGCTTTAAAATTAAAACCAATTATTGCCTATTTGTTTTATGATATTAACAAAAATTACAAAAAAGAAATTACAGAAGTTTTGGTTGATGGAAAATTGTTGAACCGAGCAATCGGTTATATAATTACCAGCAATGCAGGTAAATTTGAAGACAAAATTCCAACCCATATGGATGGGGAGTATATACTGTTAAGTAATAATTCGGTTGAATGTCTCAAATTGCCTTTTACCGGTGCCCTAAAAACAAAACCATTTCGAGGCATTAATGATACATTGTTTTTCCCTTTACAAAAAATACCGGAGGTTAAAAATTTATTTGTAAAAAGTTGGGGCAGAGCAATAGCACGGTTGCTTGATACTATTGAGCTAACCATACAAATTAATACGAAAGATTGTGATACAAAACCTGCAGATGCAACTGCTACCATTACCTTAGATTCGAATACCAAATTTGTAAGCAGCAAACCTTCTTTTACTTCACGTATCGGTAATATTTTTAAGTTTGATGTAAAAAATATTACCGGGCCAAATGGAAACACAATTAATTTGAATGTGATTTATTCAAATACTAAATACAAAATTAACGACTATGTAAAACATAATGTAAATATAACCACTCTCTATCCCGAAGACAAAAAGGATAACACCGACAGCATTGTTCAAAAAATGGTTTACAGCTACGATCCTAATGCAAAATACAGCATACCTCAGGGAACTATTATTTCTGACCTTAAAAGTATTCGATATTATATCGAATTTCAAAATGAAGGAAATGACGTAGCTCGCCGGGTAACTGTGGTTGATACATTGGATACCCGTATTCCGGTGTATGAATTTCAGATGATAACTGCAAGCCATGCCTATTCGGTATCCTTAAATAATAACGTGGTTACGTGGGTATTTGATAATATAAATTTACCAGCAAAATCGTTTGATGATAAGGGAAGTCAGGGGTATATTATTTTTGATGCAAAGATTATCAGTAATATTGGAGTTGGCGACAGCATACGAAACAAAGCTTTTATATATTTCGATTTTAATGAACCAATCGTTACCAATCTTTCTATAATAAAACGGATAGAAGACTTGCCGGTAATTATTGAATCCGGCAACACATTGCTGGTTTATCCAAATCCTGCAAATAGCACGGTAACTATCGAAAATAAAATAAATACCATTCAGGATGTCAAAATTTTTAATATGGTTGGCAAGGAAGTAATTGACGTAAAGATAGCTCCTATTGACAAAAACATTCAATCCATAGCATCATGGCCCAGAGGGATGTATTTTATCAGAACCGGTAAAGGAAAATATCAGAAGTTTTTGGTGCACTAATTTTTTAAAATTCCAAAACCCAAAATACAAATCTCAAATAAGACCCAATTTCTAAAATTTTAAAATTTAAACTTTAGTTCGGGGAAGGTTTAAAATTTGAATATTCGTTTTTTGAAATTTATTTGTATTTTGGAATTTGTCTTTTATGAATTAACCTCTATTTCAAATATTTTTTCAATCTGGTCCTTCGATGGCAGCATTATTATTCCTTCTTTTTGAAAAACATCTCCTTCAAAATCTTCTGAATCGGCCAATCCCTGCCATGGTTCGATACAAATAAAATTAGAGTTTGGTTTAGCCCAAATACCCAAATAAGGCCAACCTTCAAAAGTTACTTTTATTGATTTTTTTGTTGACTTTGATTCCAGCTTCACCCAACGTGATTTTAGATTTTTAAATATTAAGGCGTCTTGGGCAAATGTATTTTTGTTAACCAAAATCTTTCCAAGCCCATCGGTAACGGTTTTGGTTTTATTCGAAATGAAATTTTCTTCCAATAACCAGGATTCAGGATTTTTATCTTTTTCAAATTCAATAATAGCATCCTCAGGATTACTAATATTGAATGCAGGATGTCCGCCAAAAGATACAGGCATTGTGGCCTGTCCTTTATTTGCAACCTCAAAACCCATTGATAATTTATTTTTATCCAAAGTGTATTTAATTTTAAAGCTAAATTGAAATGGATACCGTGGCATTGTATAGGTGCTATCTTTTAATTCCATTACAACTGTATCTGTGGTTTGGGAAATAATATTGAATTCTAAATCGCGGGCAAATCCATGCTGCTCTATAGTATATGATTTTCCCTCATGTCGATATTCAAAATTTTTAAGTCGCCCTACAAATGGAAACAATACGGGGGCATGTCGTGGCCAAATGGATTTATCAGCCTGCCAAATAAATTCGGTATTGGAAGGCTCGTGTTTTAGGCTGTATAATTCAGCTCCGAAAGTCAGAATAGTGGCTGTGTAACTGCCCGATTTTATAATAACCGAATTATTCAAACGTTATAGATTTCCCCGTTTTGCCTGCTCTATTTCTATGGATTCAAACAGGGCTTTAAAATTTCCCTTACCAAATGATTTGGCGCCTTTACGCTGTATTATTTCAAAAAATAACGTAGGCCGGTCTTCCACAGGTTTAGTAAATATTTGCAATAAATACCCTTCATCGTCCCTGTCAACCAATATTCCCAGTTTTTTAAGCGGTTCAATATCTTCATCTATTTTTCCCACACGGTCTATCAAGTCATCGTAATAGGTTGATGGAATTGTTAAAAATTCAATGCCACGGTTTTTAAGTTTGGTAACTGTGTCAACAATATCAAGAGTTGCAATAGCAATATGCTGCACTCCTTCTCCTTCATAAAAATCCAAATATTCTTCCACCTGTGATTTCTTTTTTCCTTTGGCAGGTTCGTTTATCGGGAATTTTACATATCCGTTTCCATTGCTCATCACTTTACTCATCAAGGCTGAGTACTCTGTTGAAATATCTTTATCATCAAAACTTAAAATATTTTTAAAACCCATCACCTCCTCATAAAATTTAACCCACGGATTCATTTGGTTCCAATCCACATTGCCCACGCAATGATCCACATACAACAATCCAACTTCCGTTGGATTATAGGTGGACTCCCACTTTACAAACCCGGGCATAAACGGGCCGGTATAATTTTTTCGTTCCACAAACAAATGAACGGTATCACCATAGGTATGAATGCCGCACATTTTTACTTCTCCGTTTTCATCTTTCAGGGTTTGGGGTTCCATGTAAATTTTAGCTCCCCGTTTTACAGTTTGTTCAAAAGCATCATAGGCATCATCCACCCACAGGGCTAAAGAATGCACACCATCGCCATGTTTTTGTATATGTTGGTTAATGGGATGATCTGATTTTAAAGGCGTGGTAAGCATTATCCGCATTTTACCCTGAATCAAAACATAACTGCTTCTGTCTCTTACACCCGTCTCTGGCCCGGCATACGCCAAACTTTGAAATCCAAAAGCAGTTTTATAAAAATGGGCAGCTTGTTTGGCATTACCTACATAAAACTCTATAAAATCGGTTCCTTTTAGAGGAAGAAAATCTATAATAGTTTCGGGTTTAAGTTGTGTGGTGGTTTGCATAATATGTTTGCAAAATTAAAGGAAATGGGGGGATTAATGCAAACTGAAAAGGGATTTATCGAAAAACAAAATCCGATTCAATCCTTTCTAATCATTCGGAAATTGAGTCATCGTTCTTTTTTCCATTTCATCCGCAATCACCCGGCCATCTTCACCTTGCAGTTTGAGTTTTTCTATGATGTTGAGATAACTTTGTTTGTCCCGGTCCTGACTTAATTTAAATACATGGTTTATTTCTGTTACTTCAATTTCGAAGGCCACAATGGCTTTCATTAATTTTTGGATATACTCCGAAGGGAGGTTATCATAAACTGTGGTTGAGTTTTGATTTTGATTTTCAAAATGTAGGGTTGTTTTTCGAAGTACTGATATTAACGCTGCCTCATCCAGAAATCGAATAATCCCTTTAGCATGCACACTCATGTAGTTCCATGTCGAAGGCTGATAAGGATTGCTATACCATATAGCGCTTACATAGGTGTGATTACCTGTAAAAACAACAAGCACATTTGGATTTTGCAAAAAAGCCTTATGATGGTCGTTATTCTTCATAATATGCCCTCTTAATATTTTCCTGCCATCCTGTTCTTCAATAAAAACCGGCACCTGTGTAGCAACAGGTTTATTTTCTGAATCGCATCCGGATAAAAAGGCAAAGGGATATTGATCAATAAATTCTTTGATTACCTGCTCATTTTTTTCTTTGTAATACGGAAGATCGTACATTTTTGTGGGGTGATATTAAGGGGCTTTGTTAATGGTATTTTTATCGTCAGATTACGGTCGTGGATAGGTATGGGGTCGGTTTCGGAGCTAAATGCTTTAAATCCAGAACAAATTTAGTTGGAAGAAACGACTTCGCCTAATTACAAAATTGTATCGGCATAAAATATAAAATAGCCTTTGGACTATTTTATATTTACAATTGACATTATATATCTTTGGCTCATAAAAAAGGTAATAAAATTTTGGAAACATTGAAAATATAATCCTCATGCACTCACCATTTGTTGAACAGTAATAAAATAAATTAATTAACAAATT
>CAYHCM010000174.1:0-6930 GCA_964355045.1 uncultured Chitinophaga sp.
GTCGGGGTGGCAGGATTCGAACCTACGACCTCCTGCTCCCAAAGCAGGCGCGATACCGGGCTACGCTACACCCCGAAATATTTTCGGTGCGGTGAGGGAGGGATTCGAACCCTCGGTACAGTTTCCCGTACGGCAGTTTAGCAAACTGCTACTTTCGGCCACTCAGTCACCTCACCAATATTTCATTTCCTTGCGGAATTTATAACTTTATGAAGTTGGATTAATTCCTAAACGTTCAGAATTCAACACCTCCCTCTTTAAACCAACAGATTTTTTAAACACAATTAATAGTATATAAAACCCGTTTTTTTAAGAGGTGCAAATATAAAGGAATTTTTCGGTGACTTTCAGAAAAAATAAACGCAAAATTTTTGCAACTTTTTTAAACCTGTATTTTTTTATTGAGATTATTAACTAATCTTGCTTCGCTAAATACAGAATACAATAATGAGTCAAAACATGGCATTATATCAGCCAATAGATCTTAAGATTTATGCTTCTACCGAGTGGTTGGCAGATAATAAAAAAAAGTATCGCACTGTTTTTGAGGTTGAGGAATGTACTTACGTTTACTGTGAATTTTCTTTTTACAATTTAAAATTTAAAGAACTCGACTGGAATCTTAACCTCCGTATAGCTTGTATTGATAACGAAAACACCGAATTGTGCAATCTTAATTGCGACCGATTGGTTTCAATGGACGATAATATAATATATGTAAGAGAAGGTTGGGGAACAAAAAATAAAGGCACGTTCTGGAAACCGGGAATTTATAAATGGCAAGCATTTATTGATGACGTTCTGATTTTAGAAAAACCTTTCTATATTCAAAGTTTTGGAAAGGCTTCTTCAACAGGTGAGCCTTATTTTAAAATTGAAAATCTGAAACTTTACGAAGGGCCTGATGCCAATGTTAAAATAAACGACCGAACCTATTACTCCGTTTTTAATTTTAACTATACCCGATATGTATGGGCTGAGCTTAATGCAAAAAATCTTATAAAAGATGTTAATTACTGGGCTTGTGAACTGACTTTTAATTTCAGAACAAGTAATCATCTGCTAAAAGGTTCAATCTCCAAATTATTTTTTGTTTACCCTCAGGATAATGAATTTTCGATAACTTTAGGCTGGGGATCTGATAAAGTAGGTACATGGGGCAAGGACAGTTATATTGTGGATGTGCTTTTTATGGATCAACTTTTAGTTAGTAAAGTTTTTACAATTGGCGATGATTATGTAGAAGCTACCGCTGAAGATTTTCTTTTACCTCAATCTTTTGGTGATTTCGAAACAGAAACTATTGATGATATTGGATTTGATGATGATTTGGAAACCGATAATGAAGATGCCGGTAAAATTCATCATACAAACGAAACTGTGGAAGTGATTATGCGGGAATTGGAAGGGCTGATCGGTTTATCAGATATTAAAAATAAAATAAAAGAATACAGCAATTATCTGGGATTTATTTCGCTTCGCAAAGACAGGGGGCTGAAAGAAAAGGAAAAAATTAGTCTTCATGCTATTTTTAGAGGAAATCCGGGAACAGGTAAAACAACCGTAGCCCGAAAACTTGGCAAAATATATCATAGCTTAGGTTTGCTTTCAAAAGGACATGTTTACGAAGTGGATCGGGGAGATTTGGTAGCCGAATTTATAGGACAAACTGCCCCTAAAACCAAAGCCGCTCTTAAAAAAGCAAAGGGTGGAATATTATTTATTGATGAAGCTTACTCCCTGGCTCGCAAAGATGATGATGCCAAAGATTTTGGTAAGGAAGTAATTGAAATTTTGCTAAAAGAATTATCCGATAATGAAGATATAGCCATAATTTGTGCCGGCTATCCGGCCGAAATGGATAATTTTTTAGAATCAAATCCGGGATTAAAATCCAGATTTAATATGGCATACGATTTTCCCGATTACTTACCTCAGGAACTCATAAAAATAGCTGACTATGCCTGCGATCGCCGTGGTATTAAATTAAGTGAAAAAGCATCGGAATTGCTCTACAAAAAATTAGTGGAATCGTATCGTGAACGGGATAAATTTTTTGGAAATGCCCGGCTGGTAAACAGTATGATTGATGAGGCTAAAATGAACTTAGGCCTGCGCGTAATGAATACTCAATATCCCGAAAAATTGACACCTGATGAACTCTCACTGATTATGCCCGAAGATATTGAAAAATTATCTTTCAAGAAAAAGCATCCATCAGCAGATAT
This sequence comes from uncultured Chitinophaga sp., assembly GCA_964355045.1. Lineage (GTDB taxonomy): Bacteria > Bacteroidota > Bacteroidia > NS11-12g > UBA9320 > JABWCE01. Next base: position 2,229 of record CAYHCM010000174.1, read on the forward strand.
TCCGATTGACGAAGAGCTTTTAAAAGAATCGGTTGGTAAAATCAAGCGAATGATAGGGCTGGAAACGGTAAAAGAAGATATTGATGACCTTGTAAAATTAGTACGTTTTTATAATGAAACCGGAAAAGATGTGAGGCAATCGTTTTCATTACATACTGTTTTTACAGGCAATCCGGGTACAGGAAAAACTACAGTAGCCCGTGTATTAGCCCAAATTTACAAAGCCTTGGGTATATTGGAACGAGGTCATTTAATTGAATGTGATCGTCAAAGTTTAGTGGGAGGATATGTAGGCCAAACTGCTATTAAAACTGCAGAAATAATAGACCGGGCCATGGGAGGCGTTTTGTTTATTGACGAAGCCTATTCTTTAACTGAAGGAGGCCAAAGTGATTTTGGTAAAGAAGCCATTGAAATAATATTAAAAAGAATGGAAGACCGACGAGGTGATTTCATTGTGATTGCTGCAGGATATACCGACAATATGAAACGCTTTATCGAATCGAACCCCGGGCTGAAATCACGCTTTGACAGGACCTTTCATTTTGAAGATTTCAAAGCCCCCGAACTTCTTGAAATAGCAAATAATCAAATTTCGGAAAATAATTTAACTCCTGATGAAGGGGCCGAATCAGAACTGAAACGGGTAATGGAATTGATGTATAACAGCCGTGACAAATTTTTTGGTAATGGCAGAGCCGTTCGGAAATTAGTGGAAGAAATTGTAAGACATCAACATCTTAGAATGTCGGAAATTTCAGCTCCAAAACGTACTTTAGAATTAATTTCAGCCCTTACCTTAGAGGATATAAAAGAAATAAACCTCAAAGAAATAATTCAAAAAACCAAAAATACCGGAATTGGTTTTCAACAGAATTCTTAGATTATTGTTTTGACATTGTAGAGAAAAGGCAATGCCTTTTCTCTACCGGACCCTGAATAAAAAAAGAACCAAATCAAATGCCCGATAAATTCAAAAATAAATATCGGATATCTTCAGCCCGCTTACAAAATTGGGATTATGGGCAAAATGCATCTTATTTCATAACCATATGTACAAAAAAGATGGAACATTTATTTGGTGAAATTATTAAAAGTGATTTTGAAGCTGAAATGCAATTGAATGAAATTGGCAAATTGGCAGAAAAATATTGGGTTGAAATTCCAACTCATTTTTCTTTTATAGAATTAGGAAATTTTGTTGTTATGCCTAATCATTTTCACGGAATATTGATTATTTATAAACATGAGCCCATTATTACCGATGGCATTACTAATGGCGTGGCCGACGTAGAGAAAAGGCAATGCCTTTTCTCTACAAACGCAAACGCGAACACAAATACAAACACAAACCAACCAAACGTAGCCGGTACAAAAAAAACTATTGGCCAAATGCGATTTCAAAACCAGGGTAAAAGCACTGTCTCATCAATTGTTGGGGCATACAAATCAGTCGTTTCAAAATATGCACATTTAATTGATAAAGGTTTTGCATGGCAATCCAGTTTTCACGATCATATCATAAGAGATACAGAATCTTTTAACAGAATTCAAAACTATATCGCCAATAACCCGGTAAATTGGAAAGAGGATAAATTTTATTCATAATTTTTGTATTGTTGTTGTTGTAGAGAAAAGGCAATGCCTTTTCTCTATCCAACCAAATACTCCGCTAATGTGCTGAATGTAGAGAAAAGGCAATGCCTTTTCTCTACCGAACCCATGAACCATTTATTTTCCAAAAATCCCTTTTGCCTAAATAGATTAGAAAACCTATTTTCGCGGACTTTTATAAATATATAAATAATATATGCATTCAATAGTTTATTTAGCCCCATTGCTGGGTATTGTCGGCCTAATTGTAATGGCCATAAAAAGTGCCTGGGTTAGCAAGCAAGATGCAGGTGATGCCAAAATGCAGGAACTTGCAGGCTACATTGCTAAAGGCGCCATGGCTTTTTTAAAGGCAGAGTGGAAAATTTTGGGAATATTTGTAGTATTTGCCGCTGCATTGTTGGCTTATTCCGGCACCATACATGAGGTGAACGGCAAAGAGATTCACTCCAGTTGGGTTATTTCCATTGCATTTATTATTGGTGCGGTTTTTTCGGCCACCGCAGGATATATTGGTATGAAAGTGGCCACCAAGGCCAATGTAAGAACCACACAAGCTGCCCGTACAAGTTTAAAACAAGCCTTGAAAGTTTCTTTTACCGGAGGAACCGTTATGGGACTTGGTGTAGCAGGCTTGGCAGTTTTAGGTTTGGGAGGATTGTTTATTGTTTTCCTAACCATCTTTGCCGATTTGGGTGCAGATACTGTAAGAACAGCCATCGAAGTGTTAACCGGTTTTTCTTTAGGGGCTGAATCTATTGCTTTATTTGCAAGGGTTGGTGGAGGAATTTATACCAAAGCTGCTGATGTAGGAGCCGATTTGGTAGGAAAAGTAGAAGCAGGTATTCCTGAAGATGATGTTCGTAATCCTGCAACTATTGCCGATAATGTTGGCGATAATGTAGGGGATGTAGCCGGTATGGGTGCCGATTTATTTGGTTCTTATGTAGCAACAATTTTAGCCACCATGGTATTGGGACAAGAAATTAATGTAGTAGATAAATTTGATGGTATGTCGCCCATATTATTACCAATGGTAATTTGCGGACTCGGAATATTATTTTCAATAGCAGGAACCTGGTTTGTTCGTATTAAGGACGATACTTCAAGTGTGCAAAAAGCTTTGAACCTTGGAAATTGGTCATCCATAATCTTAACCGTCATTGCTTCTTTTTTTGTGGTGATGTGGATGTTGCCCGAAACCTTGAGTTTAAGAGGGTATGTATTTTCAAGCATCAATGTATTTTATGCCATTGTGGTTGGTTCAATAGTTGGCGCAATTATGAGCATTTCAACCGAATATTATACTGCAATGGGTAAAGCACCTGTAAAATCAATTATTCAACAATCAGGAACCGGCCATGCAACTAATATTATTGGTGGTTTGGCTGTTGGAATGAAATCAACCGTTATACCAATTATTACGCTTGCCATAGGTATTATTGCTTCCTATTATTTTGCCGGATTATATGGAGTAGCTATAGCTGCCGCCGGAATGATGGCAACTACAGCTTTTCAATTGGCAATAGATGCTTTTGGCCCAATAGCTGATAATGCAGGTGGTATTGCCGAAATGAGCCAGTTGCCACCCGAAGTTCGCGAACGAACCGATAATTTAGATGCTGTTGGAAATACTACCGCAGCCACAGGAAAAGGATTTGCAATTGCTTCAGCCGCTTTAACTTCACTCGCTTTATTTGCAGCCTTTGTAGGTATTGCCATGCCCGACAATCAACATATTGATATTTATAAAGCTCCCGTTTTAGCTGGCTTGTTTATAGGAGGAATGATTCCTTTTATTTTTTCAGCCTTATGTATTCAAGCCGTTGGAAGAGCAGCCATGGATATGGTTCAGGAAGTTCGACGACAATTTCGTGAAATTCCGGGAATTATGGAATACACTGCAAAACCTGAATATGAAAAATGTGTAGCTATTTCAACCAAAGCTTCTTTAAGAGAAATGATGTTGCCGGGAGCTATTGCTTTAATAACTCCTTTAATAATTGGTTTTACTTTTGGACCTGAAGTATTGGGCGGTTTGTTAGCCGGAGTTACCGTTTCGGGTGTTTTGATGGGTATTTTTCAAAGCAATGCCGGCGGTGCCTGGGATAATGCTAAAAAGTCTTTTGAAAAAGGAGTGGAAATAAACGGTGAAATGTTTTATAAAAAATCAGAACCACACAAAGCTTCTGTAACAGGTGATACTGTTGGTGATCCTTTTAAAGACACATCCGGCCCTTCAATGAATATTCTTATTAAATTAATGAGTATTGTTTCGTTGGTAATTGCACCATATATTTCAGGAATCGGTAGTGCTTCGGTGGATGAAGAATGTTGTGCCGAACATGGTGCTAAAACTGAAATGAGCTGTTGCGATAAGAACGGAGATGCCGCCATGAGTGAAGGCTGCGATATGGACAAATGTGCAACCATGACCAAAGAGGAGTGTGCCAAAATGTGTGAGGAAAATGAATGTTCGTCAGAGCAAAAAGCCGAATGCATGGCCATGTACGACAAAGATGGCAAATATATTATGGGCAAAGGATGCGATGTGACCAAATGCGCTAAAATGACCAAGGATGAATGTGCCAAAATGTGTGAGGATAATAAATGTTCGCCCGAGCAAAAAGCCGAATGCATGAAAATGTATGACAAAGATGGAAAATATATTGGACCGGAATAATTTGGAAATTTGAAGATTTGGAAATCATGATTAATTAAATATTAAATCCAAATATTCAATTTTCAATGGTAACTTTTGTCAATAATATAGAACTCCGAACTAAGAACTTAGAACTTTTTTATTAATGCAAATAATTTATAAATTCAGGGTACATTTTGAAGAACATGATGATGTTGTAAGATTTATTGATATTGAGTCAACCTCAAGTTTTGCAAATTTTCATAAAATAATTCAGGAGTCGGTAGGCTTTGATGGTTCAAAAGCATATACTTTTCATATGTCGAATGATTTTTGGCGAACCGATGCTCAAATTTGTGATTCAGAACCGCGCGAAGAATCGGCTTCTAAACTTCCGAAAAATACAATTCTTAATAAATTTATAAACGATCCGCATCAGCGCTTTAT
>CAYHCM010000175.1:0-6899 GCA_964355045.1 uncultured Chitinophaga sp.
GTCCGGGCTTTTTCAAAAATCGGTTTATCGCGGTTTTCATCAAACGAAAGTTGGGTTATTCCATAACGATCGCGCAGGTCAATAAAACCTATAGTTCCCTGATCGCGGCTTTTTTGAAGCCATCCGCTCAGGATTATTTCTTTTCCAACGTCAGCAAGGCGGAGTTCACCGCAAGTATGTGTTCGTAACATTTTAAGGTGCAAATATATTTTACTTGGATTGCATTGTTTACTTATTTAAGTTTGTTAATTATAATAAAACATGAAAATACGAATTTACTTTCTTCTATTCCTGGTATTACCGGCTGTATCTTTTGCTTCTAACAACGATTTTTCGTATGATAAAAATGCTTTAGCTGATGAGTTTAATGAATTAAATAAAGTATCCACTTATGTTGATGAAACCAAGGTATTCTATCATGAACTTTCCAATTCCCATGTTTTTGAAGGCAAAATTGAATTGACTAATACCATAGCACTAAAACCCAATTTAAAATTTGAAGATATGGATTGGGGCGCCTTTGCCTGGGGATTTTGCTGTTGGCCTATTGGTATTTTTACTGTGGTGATTAATGATGAAAAGGATAAGAACAGCAAGCATTCATATATTGCCGGTATCGCTAGTAGAGCCATTGCTACGGGTGTTGTTTATGTAGCTTATATTGCATTAATTATTGGAGTTGATGGTGGATTTACTTTTTTTTAGAAATTTTTACATTCAACAGATTAATAAAAAAAATTATTTAATTATTTGGCATTGTTAAGGTGCATATAATTCTAACATTTGTGGTGTAATAAAATTTTTCTTGTTTTACATTTTCAACTTATTTAAGTTTGATAAAATTTTAAACTTATGAAAAGACTTCTTTATTCTTTTTTAATTATAAGCGTACCCGTAATATCGTATGCAGGTAATAAGGAATTTTACTATGACAAAGTTGCTTTGTCAGATGAATTTAGTCAATTGGATAAAGTATCATCCTATGTTGAAGGAACCAATGTTTCATATCATGAACTTTCAAGTTCCCATGTTTTTGAGGGTAAGCTTGAATTGAACAATACCATTGCCCTTAAACCCAATTTAAAATTTGAAGATGTAGCTTGGGGTTCTTTTGCCTGGGGATTTTGTTGTGCACCAGTAGGTATTTTTACAGTTTTGATAAATGACGATAAAGATAAAAATTCGAAAGATTCTTTTTGGGCCGGCCTAGTCTCAGCAGCCATACCGACTTCAGTTTATTTAACTGTATTTTTTTGGCAGGGCTTCTCAAGCTTTTAAATATTATTATTGCTTCGGTACTTTTGTCTTTGCTTCTATCATTCTATCTTGTTCAAGCTTTTTTTCATTCAATAATTCGATGGCATTATTGAGGTGCATATAGTTTTTTAAGTAGGTTTCAAGAGTAATCCGGTTCATTTTGTAGCGGTATTTTTTTAAAATTTCAGCGGTAGCTTCGCCGAAATGTTCAAAAAAACTTTTTTTAACCAAACCTAATGCAGCCGCATTGCCAATATGAGCTTTTTGAAAATAAAATTTTAACGACAAATCGGTTTTTGATATTTTGCCCGACTTGCGGGCATTAAATTTAAAATTTGTGCTGTTGAAAGCACTTCTCCAATAAAAAATATAGTCCGAAAAATTTTCAAGTTTTGAAAAGCGGGTAAATAAAATCGAATTTTCATTTAGCAATTGTACATCTTTTAGAACCTTCATGGTATCAAAACCCAAATCGAGCAAGGCATAAATATTGGCATTTCGAATAATCATGGCTTTGCTCCATTTATCCTTACTGTCGGTTACCTTGTGCCATTTCCGGTCTTTTTCATCAATAAACGACGTGTCAGTTTTTTCTTCAAACCATTTATAATTACCATCCTTATCTTTATACCCTGAATTTTGTTTTGCATATCCATAAAAAATAGAAATTATATTTAAAAATAGCAGGAGGGAAAATCTATGGTTCATATTTATTTTAAAGTCCGAATCGTATTTAAAAGCTGTGCAATAATAGAAGTTTGCTTTGTTAGTTAAAAGTGTTAATTAAAAATAATATTTAACCGGGTAAATCATAAATCAAAGATGATCTTGAAAAATATTTAACTGAATACCCAATTTGCATTGTTTTGGAATTGTCAAAAATCATACCAGTATTATTAGGCAATTATTATAACAAAATTTAGATTCTACCAATTAAATAAAATATATAGCTCTATAAGATATTTATTGGGTAAGTTTTTAATCATTTTTTGTTTATAGTTAAACCTATTTAAGTCAAGGTCATTCAGTCAAGGTCAAATAATCAATAAACAATATTCAATGCCCAATTTTCAATTCCTGACGGATGCCATTATTGATTGCGAGGTCAAATGAGCATTGAAATTTGAACATTGATTATTGATAATTTAATTAATGAAAAAAAAATTCACCTCTTATGAATGTAAACTTTCTTTCCGTTTCAAAGGGAAGTCTTTTACTTTTCGGTTAAAAATAAGGGGGTAGGTTTCGGTAGTTACTATGGCCTGATCCAATCCAAAGCCTTTTTCTTCTGATAGCCCGAATCGTTTGATAATAGAGTGACCAAATACCAAAAGTTTATCAAAAAACCGCATTTCGTTTTCATACGAAAATTCTTTTTTAATCAATACATATCTGAAATCGCCGCCAATAAAGCTGTACTGGGTTTTGTATTTCATGTCCACATCCAATTCATGGCTCACTATCAAATCTTCAATAACTTTACGAAGTAAAATATTGATTTTTTGTTCTACCCTAAAACCGAGTTTAAAATCAATCCGGATAATATCATTGGGCACAATCTGATTAACGCTGTATTCGCAGGTATAAGGACGATCCTGAACTTCCACGTGTACCAACCAATACACATCAGCCCGTTTGGGTTTGTTTTCAAAAATGGAGTATATAACTTTTTTTTCTACCTTGTCCAATCGTTCACTGCTTGTTAAAAAAACGAGATTGGTAGCATATTTGGGTAACGAATGGTCATTGCTCAGTTTTTCGAGCATGGGTATAAATGGTTTTAACTCCACAAATTCAACTAATTGATTGCGAATTTGTCGTGCCCTGTACCAAATTAACATTATAGCAACTATTCCACTCATAATTATTAAAGTTATATATCCGCCATGCGGAAATTTTTCGAGATTGGCTACCATAAAAGCTCCTTCAATGGTTAGAAAAAGCATTAAATAAACGACAAACCAAATTGTTTTTAATTTTAGCCTTTTTCGGATATAAGCGGCAAACAACAAAGTGGTCATTGGCATGGCGGTATTTATTGCCATTCCGTAAGCTGCCTCCATTTTAGCCGACTTTTCAAAGTAGTAAACAATGAACATACACCCTACCCATAAAAGAAAATTAATAGTTGGCACGAAAATGTGGCCTTTTTTCTCGGTGGTATAAACGATGCGCATTTTTGGCCAAAAACCCAAACGAATTGCTTCACTAATTAACGTAAACGAACCGGTTATCATGGCCTGACTGGCTACTACTGCGGCACAGGTAGCAATAATTACCCCGGGTATCAAAAACCAATGAGGCATGGTGGCATAAAATACACGAATATCGCCTATCGTTTGACCCATTTTAATATTGGTGAGCAGCCAGGCTCCCTGACCAAAATAGTTAAGCACCAAACAAGTTTTAACAAATATCCAGCTAATTCTTATGTTTTTTCTGCCCACGTGTCCAAGGTCGCTATATAAAGCCTCTGCTCCGGTGGTACATAAAAAAACACCTCCTAAAATAAAAAAACCACTGCTGCCTGAATCTGATAAAATATCATAAGCATATTTAGGATTTATGGCCTTAAAAACTTCAGGAAAATGGATTATTTGAGAAAAACCTAAAACAGCAATCATAATAAACCAGAGTACCATTACAGGCGCAAACCATTTTCCAACCGTTGTGGTTCCAAATTGCTGAATAATAAAAAGTAAACTTAAAATTATTAATACTATTTCTAAGGTAGGCAGATGGGGTATTCGAGCCTCTAACCCCTCAACGGCCGATGCTACAGAAATGGGTGGAGTTATTATGCCTTCTGCTAATAATGCAGCGCCACCAATAATGGCTGGTATAAGCATATATTTTGTCCTTCGTTTTATAAGGGCAAATAATGAAAACATACCTCCCTCCCCATTATTATCAGCAGTTAGGGTAAGTATCACATATTTTAAAGTGGTTTGCAGGGTTAAAGTCCAAAAAATGCAACTTAACGCGCCTAAAATAAGTTTCTCTGAAATGGGTTTTGAGCCAACTATTGCATTGAAAACATAAAGAGGGGATGTGCCTATATCGCCATATATAATGCCGATTGCTATCAGAACCCCGGCCATATTAAATGGTATATGGTGGGATCCGTTGGGTGGTTTCATATGTAATTTATTTTTATCTTTAAACTAAGGTCATATGGAATGCCATTGGATTCGTGGTCGGTGTGAACATTGTTCTACTTGGCATTTCATTTACAAAAAAATATAAGGGGCAAAATTAAATGAACTGGATACACTAAAATCAGTTTTTAATTAATTTTTACGTCCTAATTTTCAGGTATTTAAATGACATTTTAATAACAGATAAAATTAGAGGACAATATTTTAGCTACTACAATTTTATCAATTGGGAAAGTAACATCATCAGGATTTAGGTTTTGTAATTCAGTCCAATAAAAAGCAAGCGTATGATTGCCCGGCTGAACACGGCTTAAGGGAAATTTTTCAAAATCAGGACAGTTTATAACTTCTGCTAAATAATAAACGGATACCACTTGCTCGTTAAGTTTAAACGCACTTCGCTGAAAAAAATCTGTGGTATAAAAATGATTCTTTATTTCAATGTCCTGTTCCATTTCTTCCATAATTTCCCGCCTTAATCCATCCTGCAGGCCTTCGCCAAACTCCAGGCCACCACCGGGAAATTTAGTAAATTCAAACCCATTCAAATTTTCTTTAACCAATAAGATTTTAGAATTTTTAATAAAAATGCCATAAACCCGGATGGTAAACTTTGTTATTACAGAGGATGTTTCATTCATTATTTTTCAAAATTAAATTTTCTGTGTTTGGATTTTACTTATATAAACAAAACTGTTAATTCTTTTTTTTGAGGTACTGGAAAAAGAAATTAATTTTGTTCAAGTTATAAATAAAAATATGCTCTGAGAAAAACCTTAGTAGAAAAAGGACATAACAACATTTTAACCTTATTACCTTATTAAAAAAATCAGGCCAATGTATAAAAAATAATCTTGAGCCTTCTAAAGAATAAGGTAATAAGGTTAGTGTTTAATTGGATTCACATTTCTACTAAGGTTAGCGAAGAAGTATAAAAACCTCCAAATATTATTTTCAATTGGAATATTAAACACATTCAAGTTAAACTTAAAAAAGTCAATCTTTACCATGAAACCCATCCTCATAAAAAACGCCCTGATCATCAACGAAGGAAAATCTTTCCATGGCGATTTACTTATTAAAAACGGATTTATTGAACAAATAAATGAACATGGAATTTCAGATACTAATTATGAAATAATAGATGCCACCGGGCTATGGCTTATTCCGGGAGTGATTGACGATCAGGTTCATTTTCGCGAACCCGGTCTTACCCATAAGGCAACCATTGCAACTGAATCGGCAGCGGCTGTGGCCGGTGGGGTTACCAGTTTTATGGAAATGCCAAATACCATACCTCATGCCGTAACTCAGGAATTGCTGGAACAAAAATATGAATTAGCCAAAAATTGTTCCCGGGCCAATTATTCGTTCTTTATGGGAACGACCAACGATAATTTGGAAGAAGTTTTAAAAACCAATCCAAAAAATGTGTGTGGGGTAAAAATATTTATGGGCTCAAGTACAGGAAATATGTTGGTGGACGAACCGGATGTGCTGGAAGACCTTTTTTCGAAATGTGAGCTGCTTATAGCTACTCATTGCGAAGATGAAGAAACCATTAAGGAAAATATGAGGGTTTACGCCGAGCAGTTCCATGATCAGTTTCTTCCCCGTTTTCATCCGGAAATACGAAGTAATGAAGCGTGTTTTATTTCCTCACAATTTGCTGTTGAACTGGCTAAGAAATATAATACCCGTTTGCATATTTTACATATTTCTACTCTGGATGAAATTTCACTTTTTTCCAATGAAGTTCCGTTGAAAGAAAAGCGTATCACAGCGGAAGTGTGTGTACATCATCTTACCTTTAGTGCCGACGATTATGAAACATTGGGTAATTTGATTAAATGCAATCCGGCCATAAAATATGAGGAAGATAGGGATTCATTGTGGGCTGCATTAAATAATAATCATCTTGATATTGTGGCTACCGACCATGCGCCACATACATGGGAAGAAAAAAACAGTGGTTATTTAAAATCTCCTTCGGGCTTGCCATTAGTGCAACACAGCCTGCAACAAATGATTGAACATTCATTAAACGGATTGATTACCAAAGAAAAAATGGTAGAAAAAATGAGCCATGCCCCGGCTGATTGTTTCAGAATATATAAACGAGGCTATTTGCGTGAAGGCTATTTTGCCGATTTGGTTTTGGTAAATCCTAACCAAAAATATACCGTAACCAAAAATAATATTTTATATAAATGCGGTTGGTCGCCTTTTGAAGGAAAGACGTTTTCATCTTCCATTTATTCAACATTTGTAAATGGAGTCAAGGTTTTTGACCAAAATGGTTTTAAAAATGAATTGGCCGGTATGAGATTGGAATTTGAAAGATAACTTTACTGCCTCAATACAAAATTGCCCTAAATACACTTTTCTTACAATTGTGCGGCTATGGCCTTGATTCGTGTCGTCACGAATCAAAAAGGGGATAAAAAAAAAGTAACTTTTGGAAATGAAATTGATTCGTGGAGA
>CAYHCM010000176.1:0-6875 GCA_964355045.1 uncultured Chitinophaga sp.
CGTTCAATCGTTCAATCGTTCAATCGTTCAATCGTTCAATCGTTCAATCGTTCAATCGTTCAAATTTAAGTTCTTCTTTATTGTGGCGTACGGATTATTATGCACGAATGTTGCCTACGGACAAGACCATCAACTCATGGATAACGCTACCTGGACACCTTCAACCACCAATTTTATACAGTCTTATCCTTTTCCTTCAACTACTTCTACTGCCACGCAGCATTTAGTAGGTAATGGATATGATGCTATCTTAACAAGGGGAATATTTTATGGTGGAAATCTTGGTGTTTCGCAACATATAACAAATTACGGAGATTATCGAGGCAAATGGAGTTTTAAAGGAGCCTGGACCAAACCTACGCTTCCGGGTGGCGGCGGGTGGGGTTCTATAACAGGAATACAATACCTTATAGATTATCATCATTGGGACGATTATTCCGCACATTTTGGGCTTAGAGAAAGAAATACATATGAAATAAATCCCGAAACCCCTACTTATGATGATGCAAGGGATGCTGTAATATCATGGGGGTATGAAACCGGAACCGATATCACACCAAATAGGTTAATATTTCAATCTATTGTAGGTACTGACGTAAGTATCAGTACAAACCATATTGCAACGGAATGGGCCACTATATTAAGTAACGGAAATATAGGAAGCGGTACATCAACCCCAACTGCACAATTTCAGCTAAAGCCATTTAGTTCTTCAGCTACTATACCTATGTTTGAAATATTGGATTTTAGCAATAATTCAAAACTTATTTTTAAATCGGGTAAATTAGGATTGAGTGTTTCCTCCCCGACAGAAGTATTAGATGTATCAGGAAATTTTAAATTAAATGGAAACCAAAATATAACAGGTGATTTTACTCAAACAGGAACTTCTACACAAACCGGAACTTCAAATTTGCTAGGAGCTTCGTTTATCACAGGTTCACACCAAATTTCTTCACCTACTCCATTTCCTCCTAGGAGTCCTGTTTATACTACAAATGATTATTATCCATTTTCAGTATTTAGTCAAGCTGGAGTAGATATATTTAATATTCTGGATAACGGTAACGCAAGTATTAATGGAGATTTATATTTACCTACAATTACAGGCACGGGTACATTTCCAAGGATTTTGGCAATAAATTCATCGGGGCAAGTGATATCCGGCCCGGCACCTACAGCCAATACCTTATGGGAAATGGGAGGTAATAGCTTAACAATTAATGGAACAATAGGAACTAAAACAGATTATGATGTTGAATTTCAAGCTGGCACCATTAGTACCATGCCTGTTATCGCTTATAAAGTACATGGAGTAAGTTCCACATTGAGAGGTTTTACAGAATTTAATAAGCCAGTATCTATTTGTACAACCGCAAATGCAAATTGGACATTAAATTTAAAATCTGTAGGAACAACAATAGGAAGCCAGGGGGTTTTGAATTGCGTGAGTACTACTGGAGCTAGCATACTTAAAGTGGATGATTTAGGTAATATGTTTTTACCCGGTATATCTCCTGGTGCAGGCAATGATGCATTGCTTGCCATAGATGGGGATGGGGCAATTTATCCAATATCAGCTACAAATGGTTATTGGTCTGCAATGGGTAATAATTTTACTACAACAGGGGCAACCTATAAATTTGGAAGCATAACCACTTCCGTAGATGATAAAATAGAATTTTATGCCGGGGGTAAAAAAGTATTTGATATTTGGAAAGATGCTGCAAGCACTACGAATACTAATATGAAAGAAGGAACTACAAATTTTTCCAGAAATGTTAGTATTCAGGGTGGTAGCACAGCTACCGGTTATCCAGACGGTAATGCTGGATTATCAGCAACTTCACCTACCTTACCAAATGAAAATGATAAGAAATATTCATTAACAATTAGAACGGCTATCAATAATACCGGTTCTGGTATATATGGGACAGCCCCATATCCAAATTATAATGACATGGGGATATTGATGTGCAGGGATGCTGACAGAAACTCTGTTTTGAGTGTTGGAGCCCATGAAATTGATTTCTTTTCGGATTTTTCAAGTGGTGCTGTAAGCGCAAAAACAACACGTTTCGTTAGTGAGAGCACCGGTGATAAATTTTATCTGATGCAAAGTAATCTTGTAGGAGGTAATATTCTGACAATTTATGGAGAAACAGATATAAAAGGACGAACAGTTGTTAGACAATCTATTTTACCAATATTTCCAACTACAGGTACACCTCCTCCTATTAATTTGGGGAGTAGTAATGATAAATTTAATGATATTTATGGAAATAATATTTTTACAACGAGCTATACAGGCACCAATTTTTTTAGTACAAATATTAGAGGTGACGTTCTTTCCATTGATCAAATAGTAGCTCTGAATTTAGGCGGAGCCGGGACAAGTGATATAGGTTCAGCTACTATTAGTTTTGGTAGAATATATAGCAGAAAATTTTATGGCAATCAACTGATACCTTCGGCTACTTATTTTAGTACTATAGGTAATACTACAAGTCCTTTCGGTGAAATTTGGGGAGATACTGTTTATGCTGATAAACTATTTGCCATAAATCCTGGCATAGGTGGTAGTGATATTGGGAGTTCTTCTAATAGTTTTAATTCAATTTGGCTGCGTACACAACAATACACTACTTCTGATGGAAACTTAAAAAAAGAAATTCATGATTTTGAAAACGGTTTAGATGTTATTATGCAATTAAAACCAAAATATTACTACTTTAAAGGAGACAAGGATAATAAAAAGTATTTAGGTTTTATAGCTCAGGAAGTAAACGAAATTTTACCAAGCATCGTTTATGTCCCTAAAAATGAAAAGGAAAATTATGCATTAAGTTATACCGAACTTATACCTGTATTGACAAAAGCAATGCAGGAACAGCAAGTAATTATTGATTCATTAAAACTAAAGCTCAATTTGGTTTTCGCCTCCAATCAAATAAAAGGTTCTAAAAATATTACTTCCCAAAAAGAAGTATTAAATAAAGAAGCACTCCTTTTCCAAAACCATCCTAATCCGTTTAATGGTGTAACATTTATTGATTATTTTTTGCCGACAAATACAAGTAATGCTTTTTTAAGGGTAATTGATAACAATGGAAAATTAGTAAAGGCATTTCCGATAAATAAAACTGGCTTTGGGCAGGTGGAATTAGATTGTATTAATTTAGCACAAGGTAATTATTATTACAGCCTTTTGGTAAATAGCCAGTTAATTGATACCAAAAGCATGGTAATTGCCATAGCTACCGACTACTAATCTTACTTCTAAGTTATCATGCTAAAGAGGGTCTTACTTTGTTGTTTTTTAACTTTGGGAATAGCCATATCATGCTATTCCCAAAGTTTTAAATGGATAAAACAGATTGGTGATAAGGCAAATGATGTTAATCCATTATGCAAAATTTTACCTGATGGCAAATCTCTTATTGTTTGGACGTATGTTGACTCTACAAAAATAGATGGCTTTAAATCTAAATCTCAAAAATCAAAAAACACCTTCTTACTCTCTTTACTTGATAAATACGGAAAGGCTAAATGGATTTGGAAACCTGATTCTTGCTTTTCTGTTATTAACCATACGGCAATAGCTTATTCGGAATCCTTAGGTAAAATATTTGTTTGTGGTAATTTTGATATAAATGCTACAATTAACAAAGCAACCTATAAAGGGAATTATAATGGTTTTATTATACGATTTGATACAAATGGAACATTTGAAAAAACGTATATTTTATCGGATACTTCGGCAATCTTTTTTGAATCAATGGTCATTACAAGCCAAAATGAACTTTTAATTGGTATGCAATACAACAATTTTGGTTCTAATTTTAAGTTATCCATTCCTTCGTTAGGTTTTTCAATTAATAAAAGAGGAAGCTTTCTGTTAAAACTTGATAAAGATTTAAAGCCTCAAAAAATATCTGAACCATTATATGGCAATAAGACTAGCAGGTTTCTTATATGTTTAAAATCAAATAATCAGATATTATCTGTGGGTAGATTTGTAGATACATTGCGAATTGGCAGTAATTACTATTATAATGGTAAAAATGTTAGTTCCACATATTTGACATATTGGGATAGTAATCTGGTGTTTAAAAAAAATTCTTTACTTTTCAAGACTCTTTCATCATCTGCTAATATTAACTCATTAAAGAGCTTTCAAGATGGAAGTATTTTAATAGCTGGTTATTATATAGATACTATTAGTATAATTCCCAAAAAATATAAAAATAAATCTGGAATAGCACTTTTTGCATGCCTTGATTCAAACCTCAATCTAAAATGGGCAAAGGTTCCGGATATTAAGCAAGGTGAAAGTATCGTTTCTGAAATAATGGATATAGAAATTTCTGGTGATTTTATTTATGCAGGTGGAATTTTTAATGGCAATGCTCATTATGATGATTTTCATTTGCCTGATACATCCGGAATTTTTTGGTTCTTCAAAACTGATAGCCGTGGCAATATTTTATGGATGACAAGATGCGCAAATTCAAAAGCAGGTCAATTTGTTGCGAGCATTAGTGCTAACAAACAAAAGGAAGTTCTTATATCAGGGTATATAGTAGATACAGTAAAACTAAATAAGCAAGTATATATTACTCAGAAAAGCCGAGCTGATATTCTTTTAATGAAAATCCACGACATCGAAATATACCGTGGCTATGTAAAAATCGGCCCTTACTGTGCTGGAGATACAATAAAAATACCTTATACCAAAGACGGGGATTTTAATAGCGGCAATCAGTTTATTGCGCAGCTAAGCGATGAAGACGGAAATTTTACAGGCAGGGAAAGGGAATTGGGAAGGCTTACTACCACTAAGGAAGGAACGATAAAAGGGGTATTGCCCTTGTTTGATGTGGAAAGCAGCCCGAACTACCGCATAAGGATACTTAGCACTGACCCGGTGGTGCAAAGCTATTACAAATCAGATACACTTAGGTTGCTGATCTATAGTAAAGACACGGCCAATGCCGGCCCGCCTGAAACCATTTGTATGGGCGACAGCATTCAGCTAAGAACCACAGGCGGCAGCAAATGGACATGGAGCCCAAGCAATAATATGAACGACAGCAGCCTTAAAAAACCTATTGTATGGCCTACTGCTACTACCACCTATAAAATAATAATAGCCGACAGCAGCGGCTGTGGCAAGCCCGATACGGCCTATAAAATAATTAGAGTACGCAAACCCTTAAAAGCAAATATCGCGTTTAAAGATACGGCGGTGTGTGATACCTCGGTATTTAAAATTCCGGCGGCGTTTACAGGCGGAGATTCTGTGAACTATAGCTGGCAATGGGTTTCGGTTTCGGCCTTCAAGCCGTGGAAGCTAATGAATTCAGGTAAATTAAAACTCAATGATACCTTAGCTCACATACCCAAAGTAACCCTTTATAAGAATGATACCTTGGCATTGGTTTTAGCCGACAACTGTACCAACAAAAACGATACGGCTTTTTTTATAATCCGTCTATTAAAACCAACGGTGCTTCTTGATAAATTGAATGATACCCTTTATTGTAAAGGCAGACCGGTAATTTTGAAAGCGAATGCTTGGTATGCTCAAACCTATCAATGGCTTTGGCGTGATATGACGAATTCGAACGTGCTTTCTACCAATGATTCATTGAACCTAACAGCAAATGCAACTGTGAAAATAAAGCTGACTTTAAGCAATGGATGTACGAAGGATAGTAATGAGTTTATGCTTAAAGTGAACCCGCCGTTGGAGGTAAATATGAAATTAGAAAATAGAAATTTGAATGATACAATGGTATGTTATGGTCAATCACTCCAACTATTTACAAAAGGAACTGGAGGAAAAGGTACAGGCTATAATTATACATGGCGATTGAATGGAAGCGTAATATCAAGTAAGGATACATTGTATTTTAATACAAAAAACCTTTTTTCAAACTCAAACTCAAACTCAACATTAACCTTAATTTTAAAAGACAATTGCACTATTCCAAATGATAGCATCACAAAAACTATAAAGGTAACGCCAACCCCCAAAGCCGATTTTACTTATGGGCTACTTTGCAGCCGAAGTGCTACTGATTTTACATTTACAGGTACAAAGCCACAATCTCCAATAATTACTAATTTCCTCTGGAATTTAAATAAGGAAGATACCTCCACCCTCCTAGATCCTTCTTTTATTTTTGCTATTCCGGGCTCAAAACAAATAAGCCTTACTTTAACTTCCTCAAACGGCTGCACCGATTCCGTAAAAAAAGACATTATAATTAAACCCCAATCAAAAGCAGACTTTACCGCAGAGAATGTTTGTGAAACTGATAGTGTGGTTTTTATTAATAAATCGCAATTTGCCACAGGCTATAATTGGAGATTTGGAGATGGGCAAAGCTCCAAAATCCAAAATCCAAAACACAAATTCCAAATTGCAACTACTACAACCTTTAATGTTTCATTGGTAGCTTTAGTAGCTGGCGGTTGTTCTGATTCATTAACAAAAGCGGTTACCATTAATGAAAACCCAAGCTCTGATTTTACCTTTATCCAAACCGGAAATACCTTTGATTTAAAAGCTACCCAAACCGGATTAACAAGCTATAAATGGACATTTGGAACTACAGACAGTATTACTAAAACAAGTAATACCCTTACTCATATTTTAACATCAAGTAAACAAAGCAAAATATGTCTTTCGGTTATAGATTTATCAGGTTGTACTTCTCAAACCTGCCAAAGTGTAACCGTAGGACTTTATATCATTAAAAAAGGAAATGAAATCAGGATATATCCTAACCCGAATTCCGGAAGCTTTAGTATTGAAATTGAAAATCCTGAAAAAGATATATCCATTGAGGTTTATGATTTATTAGGAA
>CAYHCM010000177.1:0-1136 GCA_964355045.1 uncultured Chitinophaga sp.
CCTTAATTTATCAGATCCGGCCAATCGGTCGAAGGATGAAATATTGAAAAAATCTCCGTTTTCGGGTTTATTGCTTTGATAAAAAAGGATTAACCAATCAACATAAATTTGTTTTGAATCGAGCAGGTAATGATTGCAAAATTCGGTTAATAAAATGCCTCTGCATTCCTTGCCCAAATATGTGGGGTCATCAGCTACTCCCGGTATTTTTTTTGGGGTAAATACTGTACTTCCGTTGCTTAGTCCCGGCCTGCCTAGCCATTCAAAAGGTTTTGGTGTGCCTCGGCCAACACTTACATTGGTGCCTTCAAACAATCCAAGCGACGGGTATAAATAGACCGACTCCATAGTGGTTAAATTTGGTGATGGATGAACGGGTAATTTGTATAACGTTTGGTGGGTATAGCCTTTAACTTTAATAACCGTTAGCCGGCATTTTTTCCCATTACCCAACCAGTTTTCACCCTCTATCATTTGGGCAAATTCGCCTACCGTCATACCATGAACCAAGGGCACCGGATGCAGTCCAATAAAGGATTTAAATTTAATATCCAACACCGGGCCGTCCACATAATACCCGTTTGGATTGGGCCTATCGAGAATTAGTAACGGAATATTATTTTCGGCACAGGCTTCCATTACATAGTGCATTGTAGAAATGTAGGTGTAAAACCGCACCCCCACATCCTGAATATCAAAAATTACATAATCTATTCCTGCTAAATCTTCTTTTAAGGGTTTATGGTTTTTGCCATAGAGGGATGTAATTTTAATTCCAGTTTTTTTGTCAATGGCTGATGTAACCTTAACACCCGCACTATAATCGCCCCTAAAGCCATGCTCAGGAGCAAAAATGGTTTTAATTTTTATTCCTAATTTCAGTAAGGAATCTACCAAATGGGTTTTGCCTATCATTGAGGTTTGGTTTACTACAAGGGCTATGGTTTTTCCTTTTATTAAAGGCAAATATTCTGAGGTTTGCGCAGCTCCTGTTATTACCATCGAATCACTTGTGGCTGTATTTGCATTTCTTGGTTTAAGACGTATGGTGTCGCTATTTTTTAAAGAAGAATTTCCTTTGTTTTGACACGCAAACAAACCTATTGAAACTATAAGAAATAAAAATCGCATTTTTG
>CAYHCM010000177.1:1236-6770 GCA_964355045.1 uncultured Chitinophaga sp.
GTTGAATTATATTTTATACAGGAAGGACAGGTAAGAAGACGCAAGCCAAAAATTTGCGGAATTTTTAATACCGGAATAAATGAAATTGACAAAAACTGGATTTTGGCCGATATACGAATGGTTCAACGGATTTATACCTTGGGCTACGACAGTATCAGCGGTTACGAAGTTTTTCTGACATCATTGGATGATCTTAAAAAAAGAAGCCTTCAAATTAATGAAGAAACAGGAACAACCCTTACTGCCCAATCGGTAAACGAAACCCATTTTCAGATATTTCAATGGCTTGGGCTTTTGGATATGAATGTCAGCGTTATTATAATACTGATGATAATGGTATCGGTGGTCAATATGATGACGGCATTATTGGTTTTAATAATTGACCGTACCCCGATGATTGGTATTTTTAAGGCTTTAGGCAGCCGCAATAAATTAATCAGGCAATTGTTTTTATACAATGGTGCACGATATGTTCTCAAGGGATTGCTTTTGGGCAATATCATTGGCCTTGGGTTGGGTTTTCTTCAAAAATATACCGGCATTTTAAAATTGAATGAACAAACCTATTACCTCAGCAAAGTGCCTTTTGAAATCACCCTTTGGGATATAGCAATGATTAACGGACTTACGTTCGGTATTTGTTTTATCTTACTCATCGTTCCGGCCATGTATGTGGCGAGGATTGAACCGGTAAAAGCTATACGGTTTGATTGAAAAAAGTTCTATGTTCTTGGTGCTAAGTTCTAAGTTTTTGCTGCCACATGAAACTTAGGGCTGCCAGAACTTTGAACTTTAGATTTTTATCCCAACACCCAACCTTAAACTAAATTGTTGAGGCAATATTTTAAAATCACCTTCGAATGTGCGTTGTGATTTAATTTTAATTTGAGGATTACGAATGGTTGTTGCGCTATTTATTCCATCAAAAATTGCCAGGGGAATATTAAAATCGAAAAAACATTTTGATGAAACGTAATAAGTTAAACGGGGAATTAGAAAACCTCTGACCCCAATATTTGACATGGATGTAGGAAAGGCTTGGGTAGTATGTGGCTTATTTTTTATTTGAGTAAAATATGGATTAATGGCAAATCCCAAAGAAGTGGCAATTTTGCTTTCGGACATTTTAAAAAAATTAATTATGTATTCATAGCGCAATGATAAGGCTGTTGTAAATATATCGGCTCCCGAATAAGCGATTGGTAACCCATTTGAAAGCTGTGTATTGGTGTAATTATCAGCTTTTTTATTCATAATCAGGGTTGTCAATTCCACTTCATTCCAATTTTGTTTTTTTCCTTTCCAGAAATAGGCAATAGTAGGATGCAAAATTTGGAAAACGGAATTAGAAGAACTATACAAAAAAATACTGTCAGAATAACTTGCCGTTGTTTTTTGATAAGTGGATAGATTATAAATTTTTAAACCCCGGTTGAAATTTAGGTTTTTGTTTTGAGAAAAACAGAAAGTTGCGGTCAATAAGGATACGATAGTAACGTTAAAATATTTCATAAAATATTAACGATAAATAAATGCAAAAAGTATTAACTATCTTTCTCAGGCTTTGCCAACGAAAAACTAAATACTGTGCCAACACCCGGCGTGCTAAGTACTTCAATGGTTTCGCCATGCGCTTCAATAATGTGTTTTACAATGGCCAGCCCTAAACCGGATCCCCCTTTGTCGCGGCTTCGTGATGAGTCAACCCTGTAAAAACGTTCAAAAATTCGGGAGATGTGTTTTTCTTCAATCCCAATTCCATTGTCTGATATCTCAATTTTTATAAAATCTTCCAAATCATAAATTCTGATATTTGTTTCACCACCATCAGGTTTGCTGTATTTTATTGAATTTACCAAAAGATTGGTAAGTACCTGACGAATTCTGAATTTATCAGCATCCACTATTATTTCTTTTCCTCTGAATAATTCAAAGGTTATTTGATGTTTTGCCGCATTTTCTTTCTCGGTTTCTATTACATCCTCAATCAATTTGTATATTTCAAAAGGTTCCTTTTCAAGCTCCAATTCACCTGCCTCAAACCTGCTGATGGTTTGCAAATCCATCACAATATTTATCATTCGGTCCACATTTTTATCAGCCTTTTCTAAAAAAATTCTGTTTACTTTTTTATCCTCAAGTCCGCCATCAAGAAGTGATGCGATGTAGCCCTGAATATTAAAAATTGGGGTTTTTAATTCATGCGATACATTGCCAATATATTCCCTTCGGTATTGCTCCAGCGTATTCAGTTTTTCCAATTCCGAATTGCTTTTATCGTTGTTCTTTTTAATTGTATTTTTTAAGGAGACAAAAGGATTGAAACTGTATTTTGAAATTGAATAAATTTCACTAAACGGATTTTCGGAAAGCAATTTTTTAATTTCATTTATCGGTTTATAAAAAATAATAAACAAAGCTATAAACAACACACACGTTTGACCGATAAAAATTCCAAATACATCTGAAATCTGAAATTCAAACTCTGTTTGTTTGCTTCCCAGCCAAAGCCATAAAACTATTAGGCTGATAATAGTAAATAACGCCCCAAGGCCAACAGCTATTGTAAGAAGCCAAATGATTATTTTTTTCATTATTAAAAAAATGGGCTTATTAAAATCATCTAATTTTACCCTTTTAAAATTAACTTAATGTGCAATTATAAAATTTATCAATTCCTTGAATTAAAAAATCAATTGCGATGGCTATCGGTATTAATTGATAATATCAGATAAAAAAACTCACAATAAAATAAACCAGGGCAGCCAATATGCCTGATACGGGAATGGTAAGTATCCATGCCCAAAGCAGGCTGATGGTTACTCCCCATTTTACCGACGAAACCCCTTTTACCAAACCTACCCCAACTATAGAACCGGTAATGGTATGGGTTGTACTTACCGGAATTCCCATTTGTTCGGTTAAGAATAACGTAGTAGCACCTGCTGTTTCGGCACATACCCCTTCCAATGGCGTTACCTTCGTAATCTTAGTTCCCATTGTTTTTACAATCCGCCATCCTCCGCTTAATGTTCCCAAGCCAATGGCCAGATAACAGGAAAGCGGAACCCAATCGGGCATTGATTTTATGTCAACAATATTTCCATTGGCTATTAAGGCGGCTGCAATAATTCCCATAACTTTTTGTGCATCGTTTCCGCCATGACCGATACTAAAAGCGGCTGATGATAGAAGCTGTAATCGTTTGAATGAATTGGAAGTTCTTCGCGCTGTTGGTTCTTTTATTTTTTCGGTGTAAATAAATGTAAGGGCAAAAATTAATAAGGCCCCAACTAATGACCAACGCAAAATTTTATTATCGGCTTTTACCAATTCTTTTTTCAAATCGGACTGAATATCAATTTTTATGGCTTTTTTAAATTTTTTAATTTCGTCTGGATTCATTGGGTATTTGTTACTCATCCCGGCTATCATGGCATCAAAACCAATATCAAAATACTTTTTTGATAATGGTTTTAAACTATCTACTATTGCTAATGTAGCTTGGTATTCTGATTTATAGGCCGTATCCTGTTTTGCCTTGTTTTTTAATTGTTCAATTTTAAAATACGAACTTATTTTATCGCCAATTCTGCTAATGGTTATAGCCTTTAAATTTACATTATTCACAATTCCTTCCACCACTTTGTCCACCCCTTCGCTTTCATATAGCGTTAAATAAGGCGCACAATCCTTTGCACTTGCTTTGGCAATTTTAAGTTTTTCAAGTTTGGTTGAATCATGTTTGATATATACTTCATATGTGTATTTGTCCACCTTAAAAAACTTTTTCATATTTTCATTCAGCTTATTTTCCTGAAACCCTATAAACACATAAAATAAGATGGCTGCTGCACCCATTAATATTCCAACCTTAAGCCAGGTGCGGTGTTGTATAAAAATAAGAGTGAAAAGTATAGAAATAATCATACCTACAATGGGTGCCAGAAAAATAAACATCGCGGTTTTACCAATTTTGTCGCCATCTATTATTTCATTTACCGGCATCATCCCTTTCGAAATAAAGGCATGGCAAATAGCAGCACCTGCAAATCCGCCAATTAAAGTATGCGAAGAAGAAGAAGGAATACCATACCACCAGGTAAGTAAATTCCAAAATATGGCGGCTATTAATCCACTTAAAATTACAGGAAGAGTTATAAAATCGGAATACACCGTTTTGCCTATGGTATTGGCCACAGCATGATCCTTAAAAATAAGAAAAGCCACAAAGTTGAAAAAAGCTGCCCAAAGTACTGCTTGCAAAGGCGACAATACTTTGGTGGAAACAATGGTAGCTATGGAATTTGCTGCATCGTGAAACCCATTTATAAAATCAAAAATAAGTGCAAGGGCAATTACTATAAGTATGAGTTCCATTTTTTTTAGGGGCAATTAATTATCAGGCGTTTTTTACCTGAATGGATTTTATAATGTCTGCCGCATCTTCGGCCTTATCGGTAGCTGTTTCGAGCGTGGCATACAGTTCCTTCATTTTTATTAATTTAATCGGGTCTTTTTCTTCTTCAAAAAGTTGCCCAATAGCCATATCAAAAATATCATCGGCATGATTTTCGATGCTATTGATACGAACATATGCCTCGTTAATTTTTTCAACATGTTTTAAATTTCTGAGCTGCCCAACTGCAATATGCAATTCTTCGGCACATCGTTGAATAAGTTCAGCCAACTTTATTACCTCGGGCGTAATGTCGGTTGGTTCAATTTTATAAATGATAATACGGCTCGAAACGCCATTGATATAATCGGCTATATCATCCAACACAACCGCCAGTTGATGGATATCTTCCCTATCAAAAGGAGTTATGAAACTTAAACTCAATTGGTTTAATATATCATGGGTTACATTATCGCCTACATGTTCAAGATTTTCAATTTCATTGCGAAGCCTTTTTCTTTCTTCAGCAGAGGTGGCTTTTACCATCTCAACTAATAACTTTGAAATTTCAACCAAATTGCTTGTGGCTTGTTCAAACATTGTAAAGAATTTTCTTTCTTTCGGGATAAAAAAACTTAATAAATTACTCATATTTTGCAGATGTTATTTTATGGAGCAAAGGTGCAAGGAATTTTTGATTCAATGTTAAGAAATTGTTAAATTATTAAATCCAAATAAAAATGATTGAATATAAATGGAAAGGTGCCGAATCGCCTGCAGAAAACGAAATTTCAGGATTAAAAGAAAGCATAAATGTAAATAGAATAATTGCTACATTGCTTTGCCAGCGGGGGATTAAGGATTTTGAAACAGCCAAAAACTTTTTCCGTCCTACATTATCCCAACTTCATGACCCCTTTTTATTTAAGGATATGAAAAAGGCGGTTCATAGAATAGAAAAGGCTATTGACAGCGGACAAAAAATACTGGTGTATGGCGATTATGATGTGGACGGAACCACTTCGGTAGCCATCGTTTATTCTTTTTTAAGCGGGTTTACAAAAGCCATTGAATATTATATTCCCGATAGGTACAAAGAAGGTTACGGGGTTTCAAAAGCCGGAATTGATTATGC
>CAYHCM010000178.1:0-6769 GCA_964355045.1 uncultured Chitinophaga sp.
GCCCTTTATACTTATTTGTTCACCAATAAAATGAATGTATTAATACCATGAATTACTCTAACGAACTGATTTCTCTTATATTTCCCAAAACACTTCCAACTCCTGATGAGTTGGAAGCAAAATTTCCCAAAAGACAGTTGCCGGATGGGGCCATTGTAACGCGTTTTGCCCCCAGCCCAACCGGGTTTATACATATTGGAGGAATTTATATCGCCATGATCGGGAAGAATCTTGCCCGCCATTCACAAGGCGTATATTTTATCAGGATTGAAGATACCGACCAAAACCGGAAGGTGGACGATTTTCAAACTCATTTTGATAAAACTTTTGAATATTTTAATATTACGTCGGATGAAAATGATGAGAATTCTGATTGGGGACCCTATACGCAATCCGAACGTTCGGATTTTTATTTGTCGTATGTAAAATCTTTGGTAGAAAAGAACCTGGCTTATCCATGTTTTTGTACCAAAGAAACCCTTGAAGAACAAAGCAATAAGCAGCGTGAAGAAAAAGTTGATATTGGCTATTATGGTCCGTGGGCCTCATGCAGGAATATGCATGCGGATGAAGTGGAGAACCGCATCCGGTCGGGCGAATCGTATGTCATTCGCTTTAAGGCAAACGGTAGCGGTGGCATTGTATTTGATGATTTGATTCGTGGAAAGATAAAAGCAAAGGATAATATAAATGATGTTGTTATTTTAAAATCTTCCTCAAATTCCTTACCACTACCAACCTACCATCTTGCTCATGCTGTGGATGATCATTTGATGAGAGTGAATCTTGTTCTTCGCTCCGATGAGTGGTTACCTTCAGTTCCACTGCATTTTCAACTTTTTGATGCCCTCGGTTTTGAAAGAATTCCATATGCACATATTTCTCCTTTGATGAAATTAGATGGAAACTCGAGACGGAAATTATCAAAAAGGAAAGACCCTGAAGCATCGGTTGTTTATTATTTAGAACAAGGATACCCGGCTAATTCTCTTATTATCTATCTTACAGGACTTGCTAATTCAAGATTGGCAGAGGGTTCTCTTGAAAACTGCCTATCTGAACCTATTAAATTAAATGAGATGCAAATATCCGGGGCCTTAATGGATATGGATAAGTTAAAAGATGTTTCCTCCAATTATGTGGCGACACTGAGCGCTCCCGAAATACAGGATGCAATCATTGCCTGGGCACAGGAATATGACACAGAGTTATCTGATTTAATTAAAAATAATTGGGATTATGCCAATATAGTGATAGATGCCGACCGATTTAATTCAGGAAGAATACGGAAAGACCTATACCGATGGAGCGATTTCAGATCATTGTATGGTTTCTTTTTTAATGAACTTTTCCAGGTAATTTCAAGCCCCGATGATGAAAGATTGGCAAACTATCCAAATGAAGTTATCCGTAAATTTTTAAAGGAATTCCAAAATAACTATGAGGAAGGCAATGATAATTCAGAATGGTTCGAGAATATTAAAAAGATTGCCGTGTCGTCAAATTTTGCATTGAATAATAAGGAATATAAGGAGGATCCCGATCGTTATGTTGGCACCATAAAAGATGTCACAGATATTCTGCGTATTGCCATAACAGGCAAAAGCTCGAGCCCAAGTTTGTACGAAGTTTGTAAAATTCTTGGCCGAAAAGAAGTTATAAGACGTATTCACTTGCTAACCGTATAGTTTCGCTGTAAAAAGATAAGTGTGATTGGGAATAGAGAGAATATTCCAATTAAAGGTAGAATAGAATTTTAAAATTATATGATAAAACAGAATGATAGAACATAAAAAGGACGAAGAAAAATCACTTAATTTCCTGGAAGAAATTGTTGATGCTGATTTAAAATCGGGAAAATATAAAAATATTCTTACCCGTTTTCCGCCTGAACCTAACGGATACCTGCATATCGGGCACAGCAAATCCATTTGCATCAATTTTGGCCTGGCAAAAAAATACGGAGGTGAAACCAATCTGCGTTTTGACGATACCAATCCAACAACCGAAGATGTAGAATATGTTGACAGCATTAAAGCCGACATCAAATGGTTAGGATTTGAATGGGCCAATGAATTTTATGCCAGTGATTATTTTCCGCAACTTTATGAATTTGCATTGAAATTAATACGTAAAGGTTTGGCTTATGTGGATGATTCTACCTCCGAAGAAATAGCTTCGATGAAGGGAACACCGACAGAGGCGGGGAAAAATAGTCCTTACCGTGACCGTTCACCTCAGGAAAACGAAGAGCTTTTTATTAAAATGAAAAACGAGGAGTTCCCTGAAGGTTCAAAGACATTACGTGCAAAAATTGATATGGCATCGAACAACATGCTTATGCGGGACCCTGTTATATATCGCATCAAGTTTGCGCATCATCACCGCACGGGAAGCCAATGGTGCATTTACCCGATGTATGATTTTGCACACGGCCAAAGCGATTCAATTGAAAACATAACCCATAGCATTTGCACCCTGGAGTTTATTCCTCATCGCGATCTATACAACTGGTGTATAGAAAAACTCGAAATTTATCCATCTAAACAATATGAGTTTGCCCGACTCAATTTAAATTACACGATAATGAGCAAACGCAAACTACTGCAATTAGTGAACGATAAGCATGTTAACGGTTGGGATGACCCCCGTATGCCTACTCTTTCAGGTATGCGCAGAAGAGGATATACCCCAAAAGCCATTCGTGATTTTGCAGAACGTGTGGGTGTTGCAAGGCGTGAAAATCTGATTGATATTTCACTTCTTGAATTTTTTGTACGCGAAGATTTGAACCACATTGCTCAACGAAGAATGGTTGTTTTTGACCCATTGAAAATTGTAATCACTAATTATCCTGAAGGACATTCCGAAATTTTGCACGGCGAAAATAATCCCGAGCAACAAAGCCAAGGGTCCCGCAACCTTCCATTCAGCCGAGAGATTTATATAGAGAAGGAAGATTACATGGAAAATCCGCCAAAGAATTTTTTTAGATTGGGAATTGGTAAACAGGTGCGTTTAAAGCACGCTTACATCATCACCGGCAACGAAGCCATAAAAGATGAAAACGGAGAGGTCACCGAACTGCGATGTACTTATGTTCCTGAAAGTCGCAGCGGTAGTGATAAATCGGGTATAAAAGTTCAGGGTACCTTGCATTGGGTAAATATTAAGGATGCCATTCCTATTGAAATTCTGGAATATGACCGCCTGTTTAAAGTTGAGAATCCTGCAAATGAGGAAGGGGATTTTAAAGATTACATCAATGAAAGTAGTTTAACGGTAATTCCAAAAGCATATGCAGAGCCCGAAATCATAAACGCCAATCCCGATGAAAGGTATCAGTTTTTGCGCAAAGGATATTTTTGTTTGGACCTTAGCTCTACCTCGGAAAAAATAGTGTTCAACAGAACGGTTACATTGAAAGATGCCTGGGCAAAGGATATGAAAAAAAGATAAATTTAAATTGTATTCGTAAATTTGTCTCAATGAAATCGATATATTTTTATTTAACTTTCTTAATTTTATTAGGGTCATGCACTATTCGATTCGACAGGGTTCCAAAAAATACCCTCATCGAATTTCCAAAAGAATTGTGTGGTAAATATTTATTTAAAAACATTAAAGAAGCGGATAGCACTTTTTTAGAAATCACTTCTAAAACCATATTATTTTCAGAGAGTAAAAGCTTACGAGGCGGTGGGTTGTCAGACTCTATAAAGTTGGCCAAAGGAAAAAGTTATTATTATTTATGTCTTGGAGACAGCCTTAAAAATAAGTTTGTTTGGGATGTTTATCCCTTAAAAATTTCGGGCAAAAAACTCTATTTATTTGCTCTGGATGCCGATTATTATAAAAAATCCATCAAAAAATATTTTACCCCTATTGCCGGTTTTGAAGATCTTTATGAAATGAATGAAGAAAAACTGGATAAATTTTGCGGCAAAAAATTAAAAGGTAAAAATGCGTTGAAATTGATAAGAGTTGAATAATGATTGAATACAATCTATTTACTTTTTTAAAAAATTGAGTTTGATTTTACTAAATTTGCTACTATGAAAGTATTGTTAGACATACCCGATAATAAAGCAGCCTCATTGATGGATGTGCTTAAAAGTATAAAATATTTAAAAACTACCACCCTTGTTGATTCTAAAGCGGAATTGATGGCTGATATTAAGGAAGCGGTTGAGGAAATGAAATTGATAAAAGCTGGAAAGAAAGAAGGCAGAGATGCTGAAGAATTTCTGAATGGATTATAATGTTAAAACAATTGAGGTATTTGAAAGACAGTCGAAAAAACTGATTAAAAAATACGCTTCTTTAAAAAATGAACTTTTAGTATTAATTCAGGAACTTAAACATAATCCAACTCTTGGTGTAGCCATTGGAAAAAATTGTTATAAGATTAGAATAGCAATTGCCTCAAAGGGAAAAGGAAAAAGAGGTGGAGGTAGGATAATCACAAATACTGTGATTTATAAAAAAAGAGTTTACTTACTAACTATTTATGATAAATCAGAAAAAGATGATTTATCAGATGATGAACTTGAAAACCTTTTAAAACAAATTCCGGAATAGAATTTATAAGTACTGTTTTTCATTTTTTGCCGCATTCTCATTTACCAATTAATTCCCTTAATTTGCCCTCCTTTATTTAATCATGAAAAAACTTTTCCGCTATCTTCTTCCTTCCTCCATAGGTATTCTTTCCGTTTATTTTATTTTGTGGTATATGTCCACGGTGGCTGGATGGATAAGCCCGGGTTTTTATTTGGATGTCATTCGTTGGGTTGGCGAAATCCTTCTGTTGATTTATGCTATCAAGCGCAACAATCTTACAATTTGGATTTTTACAAGCATGTTTTTCGGTGCTGAAATTGGTCTGTATTCCAAATTTATTGTTGCTAAATTTAAAGAGATAGGCATTGACTTTCCAAATATTGCTGCCAGTGGAAACATGCTTGGAAAAATATTTTTAAGGTGTATTAAAACTATTATTGCCCCCTTATTATTCGCTACTTTGGTGGTTGGTATTGCCGGACATTCCGATTTAAAGCAGGTTGGTCGCATGGGATTGAAAGCCTTAATCTATTTTGAACTCGTTACCACCGTGGCCTTATTCATCGGTTTGGTAGTTGTTAATATTACAAAACCCGGCGCAGGATTTATAAAGCCTGATACTATTAATGAAGTAGTAATTCCTGTTAGTCCTAAAACCTGGCAAGATCATATCATTGAAATTTTTCCTGAAAATTTTGCCAAATCGGTGGCAGATGGTGCCATTCTTCAGGTAGTTATTTTTAGTATTTTGTTTGGAATTGGTCTGGCCATGGTAGCCGAAGTCAAACGCAAACCCATGATTTCATTTTGTGAAAGCCTGAGTGAAGTGATGTTTAAATTTACCAATATCGTCATGCTGTTTGCCCCGTTTGCTGTAGGTGGCGCCATTGCCTACACGGTTAGTACCATGGGCATGGACATGTTTTTGCCTCTGGCCAAATTAGTTGGTTCTTTATATCTCGGGTTGCTCATTTTTGTGTTCGGGGTTTTATTACCCATTGCTTTAATTGTAAAAGTTCCAATTGTAAAATTTGCGAAAGCCATTTCAGAACCGGTAAGTATAGCCTTTGCCACCGCAAGTTCCGAATCGGCATTGCCACGGGCCATGGAAGAAATGGAACGCATAGGGGTTCCTCCAAAAATAGTCGGTTTTGTATTGCCCACAGGCTATAGTTTCAATCTGGATGGTACCACTCTTTATCTTTCGTTGGCCAGTATTTTTGTGGCACAAGTTGCCGGTATTGAACTTACCATTTGGGAGCAAGTTTTAATTTGCCTCACACTTATGCTTACCAGCAAAGGTGTGGCCGGAGTAGCCCGTGCCAGCATGGTTATTTTAGCCGCTACCGTCAGTCAGTTTAATATGCCCATGTGGCCGGTTTATTTAATAATGGCGGTGGACGTATTGATGGATATGGGCCGCACGGCCGTAAATGTAATTGGAAATTGCCTTGCTTCAATAGTAGTTGCCAAGTGGGAAGGAGAATACAATCCTAACATGGATGATGAAAAAATATTGGAAGTTAAGGAATTTTAATCGGGAAAATTAAATGTTCCATCCCGCTTTACCACTAAATATCCCCGCTTTACCAACGGCCTAAGCAATTCGTTTTCAAGGCTTCATCATGCACTAACTTTGTATTACAAATTACGAAGTTATGTATATATTAAGCCAAAACCCCTGGAGCAACCCAACCGATTATGACCGAAACGAGTTGGTATTTGAATTTAGAAACAAAGCCTACGGAGCCTATGCCATCCGAACCAATTATAACTTTACGTTGATAAGGTCTTTGGTTTTTTCTGCATTTATAATAATTAGCTTATTTATGATTCCTAAAGTGAGTCAGATTTTTGCAATCAACACGGTTCCTGCAATTCTTCAAGATACAACCATTTTTGATAGTCCATATCCTCCTCCTGTTCCAGAAGAAATACCTGAAACTACCGAAAAACCAAAGGACATTATTAAAAAACTTATAGAACAAGCCATTAATCCCACTATAAATATTGGCGATGTAAAACCTTCGGAAAAAGATACTATGACACAGGATAAATTAAAGGAAATGAAAATTGATTTGATAACAAATCTGAATGGTATCAGAGGACGGGATTTAAATCTGTTTTCAGGTCTGAGTAAATTTGATAATGGACGTGAATTGCCTGAAATAAAAAAGCCTGATATTAATCCCATCCTTATTGCTCC
>CAYHCM010000179.1:0-6763 GCA_964355045.1 uncultured Chitinophaga sp.
TTAAAATAAATTATCAATAATCAATGTTCAATGTTCAATGTTCATTTGGCTTAGCAATCAATAAAGGCAGCCGTTAGGTATTGAAAATTGTGTATTGAAAATTGAATATTTGTCGAAGTCTTAAAAGAGCAATGAATTATAATTTACCCACTAAATTATATAGAGCAACTTTTTTCTTATATTTTATTACCCTTTTTTTCCTTCAGGACTATTAAAAAATGCTTCGGCCTTTTTATTTTTAGGGTCTAAGGTTTTTATTTTATTAAAATAATCTTTGGCTATCGTAATGTCCTTAACCAAAATATAATAATTGGCAATATTTTCATAGGCGTCAATCAATTCCTTTTTGTTTTTTTCAAGGTTTTCGGGTTTTGATAAAATCAATTCAGCTAACTTTTCAAAGTGAGTCCTTATTTTTAAATAATAATCCAATGCCAGAGTCATATCTTTAATAATATTTAATGAATAGGACCCTAAGTATTGATAGGCTTCAATCAAATCCTTTTTGTTTTTTTCAAGGGTTTCGGGTTTTGCCACTATAAGTGCTACCACTTTTTCATAATAGGGTTTGGCAAGTCCCAATTTAGAATCGGGGTCAAGTTGCACATTGCACTTGGCACGCCATTTATTGGCAAGTATAAAATTTTGAGCAAGTATCTTGCTTGAATCAAGTGAGGTTACTACCTTAAACGTACTGTCGGCCATGGCAAACTGTTTGGTTTGATAATAGGATATACCCAAATAAATATAATCGTTCACAATAGGTTTACCGGCTGCTATTTTTTTTAAATAATAAACAATGGCATCGTTATATTTTTTGGTTTTATAATAGGCAAAAGCAATATCGCTAAACAGGTCAGTAATGGTTGTATCTATTTCCAAAGCTCTTTTAATTTCTATCATTCCCAATGAATCCTGACCGGTTTTTGCCAACAATTTTCCTTTAGTTGAATAGTCGCTTGCAAGATATTTGAACCCTTTTTTGGAAGCTGATAGTTCAAAAAATTTAGTAATGGCATATAATCCCTTTTTATATCCGTCAGGGGGAAACTTATCTCCTACTTCATTATAACTATATCCTAAAACCCGATATAAATAAAAACTACTGCTATCACTTTTTTGAATAACGGAAACTTCGTTTATTACATCTTCAAATAATTTATTTACCCATAGTACTTGAGCAAACCTGTCGCGGGCTTCCAAATCATTATTTAATTTCAGATATTTTTTATATTGCTCTAAAGCCAGCTTGTTATAGCCTGATAATAAATACAACTCCCCCATTTCAATATAAGCCGGCGCAAATGTTGAATCTATTTTTATGGCATCTTTATACCATCTAAGAGCCTCCGGAGCATTTTTGGCACCGAAATATATTTTACCTATTCTCAATATAGGTTTGGCGCTTGTTTTATCCAATTCGGCAGCTTCGTTGTATTTTTTTACAGGTCCCGAGGCATCCATGGGATCTTTCTCCAACATGGCATCACCAATAAGGATATGTATCTCCGGATTTTTGGGTTCCAATTTCAAGGCCTTATTCAAAAGATCGTTGGCAACATCAAGATTTTTGCTTTTAATAATCTTAAAATTTGCTGTAAGATAGGCTTCTGCAATTTTCATCATAACCGTGGCATTTTTATTTTTGGTCATGCCTAATGCCTGATTAAATAAAGCTTCTGCCTGATTTTGAAAATTTTTATTCCATAATATTTTGCCTAAACCTACAAAATTTAAGGGATTGGCAGGGTCCACCTCAGAGCCTTTTTTGTACATCATATTGGCCGAATCCAGATATAAGGTATCTGTTGAATATTGATTAAAATACGTTTCACCAAAATAATAATATACGGTTCCATTGGCAGGTTCTGATATAATTAATTTTCGGAATGATGCTTTGGCACTTTCATAGCGTTGATTTTCGGCCATTCTCATAGTTTCTTTTAAGGTCTGGCCTTTGGCTGCCATACTCATTAAAATAATACTCATTGACAATATTCCGTTTCTCATAGTTCCTTTTTTGTTATTCTTAATCATTGTTATTCTACGTTTGCTTTTATATCTCTGATAAATAAATAAACCGGTACCAAACCTGCTTTCGTTATTATTAATTGTCCTTTATCGGCTTTGCAAATGAAATTCACAAATCCCGTTCCAAGTCCCATACGTGTTTGCCTGTTTACAAGGTAAACACTTCGTATAAACGGATAATTATTTTCGGCAATATAATATTGGTAAGGTTTGTAATAATTGCCGCTGCTTTTATGACCCACACCTATTACTTTTACGCTTTTTAAAAACGCTCTGGCCGCATTGCTGTAATCATCGGTAATCCAGCCGGCACTAATTATTCCGATGGCATGCTTATTTTTCCTTACATATTCTATCACTTCCTGATTGCTGTTTACCCCAAAACAATTTTTTTGAAGGCTTTGTCCTTTAAGCAATGTATCTTTCATATAACGAAAATTTGCGGAATTTGGTTTGTCAAAAACAACCACAACCTCATTTTTGCTATTGCCTCCAATCTCATCCCATTTCGTAATTTTTCCGGTCAAAAGATTTTTTAAATCTTCAACATCTATATTCGAATCAGGATTTTCAGGATGTACTATTAAAGCTACAGCATCGTAGGCAAAACGGATTGATTTAGGAAATAAATTTTTACTTTCAAAAACCTTAAGTTCATTTTTGGTTAATTCACGGTTAAGCACTATCACTTTGCACGAATCATTTAATAAAGCCTCAATGGCATTTGATTCATTTTTTACCAATGAAGTAATATGAGCATCGGGGTTTTCATCCTCAAAAACCCGGATTAGCGTTTCAAATAAAAAGGTGTATGAATCATCCATGGCAATTTTTGTTTCACCCGATGTGATTGTATCTTTCGGTTTATCTGTTTTGCATCCCTTGCATGAAACCAGAAAAATTAATGAAATAAAAAAAATGCTATTAATCAGTGTCTTCATAATAAAAATCTTTTTGTGTTTTCCAGTTTAAATATATTCTTGCAAGCCGCACTATTCCATATAAACAAAGGATACCTCCGTACAAAAATTTAGTTGGCCCTATCAATATATTATTTTCTTCAAATTTTGTAAGGATAATAAAAAGGCCGAGAACTAAAAAAATGGAACCTGCTACAAGTTGTATTATAGATTTTAAATTCAACTTTGCGGGGCGTTTTTCAATGGGTGGCATAATGCCTCTTATTAAAATAATCTAAACCGGATTGGAATATTAAAGTAAACCTGAACAGGTCGTCCGTTTTGTCGTCCGGGATTCCATTTAGGCATTTTTTTAATTACAGCCATGGCAGCTTCTTCGCATCCATATCCAAGTTTATTATCTTTACTTAATAATTCAACTTCTTTGATACTGCCATCGGCAGCCACTTTAAATTGCAGGTGAACCCTTCCCTGAATATCATTGTCTTTTGCAATCTGAGGATACTCCAAATTTTCGGATATAAACTTCATCATTGCAGCTTCACCGCCCGGAAATTCTGGCATTTGCTGTACTGTTCTGAAAGTTTCAGGTTCTGTGTTTTCAATAACCTGTTCTCCCGGACCGTCGTCAGGAATAATAATAACTTCTTCGCCCGTGCCTTCCTGAGTTTTTTCGCCGGCATCGGTTACTTTTAATTCTTCCTGTGTTACTACTTCTTCCACAATCGGTTCATCCACTACGGTAGGTGGAACAAATATTACCATTTCCTGAGCAGGTGGTGGTGGTGGTGGTGGCGGCGGCGGCGGCGGTGGTTCATTTTTATCAATGGGTGGTGGTTCCAAATCGCTTAATTGTATATCAACGTTTTGAATTTTTTCCAATTGTGCTTTAAAAGCAGATATGAGTTTTGGGAGGCCAAACCCAATTATTGTAATTCCTATCGTAATTAATAATGCTATTGAATAAAAACGGTTATAGCTTTTACGCAACTGGTAGGCACCATAATCTTTGTTGCGTCCTTCAAATACCAATTCATTCCTGAAATCGGATGTAACATTAATCCAACCGTTAAACATTTTATTAAAAACCGCTGTCATACCTTAATTATTGAGTTGCTTTATTTAATAACGTTAATTCACTCATTGTAATATCTGTAACGGCATATTTTCCCACATTACAAATATTAAATTCATCTATCAAATCAATAAGGTTTCTATAAACCGCCTTATCGTCGGCTTTTATCACCATAAATGGTGCCTTATTATCGCTTTTGGATTTAATTGACTTTACTTTATAAACTGAATCATTAATTTCCTTTTTGAGTCTTTGTTTTTTCAGTTCTTTTATCTCTTTTACAACCATATCGTTTTTGTCCAAAAGAAATTTATTGAGGTCTTCTCCAAATTTTACTTCCTCTAATTTGGTAGCCGGTAACCCATTAACAGGTTTATCTTTAAAAGCGCCCTGATACCAAAAAACTCTGTTATCTTTGGTTAACAAAACCGTATATCCATTTACAGGCATTACAATTGGAGGGCCCGGCGGAGGAGGTACCGGAAAGGTTATCTCCATAGTTTTTGGTTTGCTAAAGGTAGAAGTTAATACAAAAAAAGTAAGTAATAAAAAAGCAAGATCCACCATAGGGGTCATATCCACTTTGGTGTTGTGCTTTTTAGCTTTTACTTTCCCGTCTTTTTTATGACTTCCGCCTGAGCCCTGATTTAATTCTGCCATTGTATTATCGTATTATTCGTCTGCTCCTTTTTCATAATTAGTCAACAGGTTGAACCTGTAGATTTTCAAATCTGTAAAGGTTTTAATAACTTCCTTTACCACAATATAATTTGCCTGTCCGTCAGCTTTTATTGCAAATCGCAAGGGTTCAATCTTCACGGTACGGCCTGCTGCTTCAGCCTCTTCTTTAAGCTCCTTATATTTTGTCATCCCTTCAATCCAGCCATAATGTATCCAATCCTTCAATTGATTATTCATCGAATCCATTGGAATTCCTCTGGATTTAAATTTATCTCTTTGCTGCGGGTCAACATTTATAAATTTACTTAGGTTTTGCATTGAAACCCCGAAACTTGACATTTTCGAAAACTCAATGGCTTCTCTTTCGGTAAATTTAATTTTGTATTTCTTAGCCATTCGTTTTAGCACTTTTATTCTAACCTCCGTACCCGAAACAGTATAGAAAACTCTTCCTGAATCTGAAATAGTGATGAGTACTGAATTTTCAGGCATCATTTTATCGGATGTAGAACTTGGTGTAAGTACCTGAACCGGTTCAGGACTGCGAAATGAAGCTGTTAAAATAAAGAATGTAACCAACAGAAAAGCAAGATCCACCATCGGAGTCATGTCCAATGACGGGCTTGATCGTGGCATTTTTATTTTTGGCATCTTCTTTTTTTATTTTATAAAGTTAATTTTAATTCTGTTTACAAATTGAAAAGTAAACGGCCTTATTTATTTATGTGATTTCAAGGTTTGCATAATGCTAAATCCGGCTTCATCCATGCTATATGTAAGTGCATCAATACGGGTTGAAAAAACATTATAAAAAATAATGGCAAAAGTAGATGCAACAATACCAACAGCCGTATTAACAAGCGCTTCAGAAATACCGGTGGCCAAAGCTGAAGTATCAGGCTGACCGGCAGTGGCCAAAGCAGCAAACGCTCTAATCATACCAAAAACCGTACCTATCAAACCTATCAAAGTTCCGATAGACGCAGCGGTTGATAATATTGGCAAATTTTTACTAAGCATTGGCAATTCCAAAGCAGTTGCTTCTTCCAACTCCTTAAGGATAGATGCCTCTTTAGCTTCTTTTAGCATGGTGGGGTCGCTGTTCACCATCTTATATCGTTCCAAACCGCAACGCATCACATTGGCTAATGAACCTTGTTGTTTATCACACTCGCTTATGGCATTATCAATTTGGTCAGAGGCCAGCATGCCTTTAATTTTTCGAACAAAAACTTCGATTGACCCTTTTCCCTTGGCACGCATAATAGTGATAAAACGCTCAATGCTAATGGTGATTACCGTGATTAACAATCCTAATAGAATCGGAACTATAAATCCACCTTTATACATTATACCCAATACATTTTTCGGATGTTCTTCCGCATCAAAATTGCTTTTAGCTCCTAATATTACCAGGTAGATAAAAATACCTAAACCCAGTGCAAGAATTATTACAATTCCGGAAAAAAATCTGCTTAAATTAGATGACTCTTTTTGATTACTCATGTTTTTTAAATTTATAAATTTTTTTTAATTTTTTTATTATCGGAGGGCAAAAATATAATTTATCCTCAAGCATACAATTATTAAAACGTTAATAATTTTATTTTTGTTTCCCAAGTTTTTATTGAACAAACGCAACTATCAGAATTTCAAGTGTATTGAACAAACCAACGGGATGATTTTTTTTACCAGCGGACAAAAAAAAATCTGCCTCAAGGCAGATTTTTTCTCACTATTTTGTTATCATTGATTAATTTAAAGTATTAACAAGCCTGCTCAATTTACTTTTTTGATTAGCTGCCTTGTTTCGGTGTATAATATTTTTCTTCACTAATTTATCAAGCATCGAAAATATTTTTGGTATTAATGAGCTTGCTTCGCTTTTGTTTGTTGACTTACGAATTGCTTTGATAACAGTTCGGGTT
Organism: uncultured Chitinophaga sp.; assembly: GCA_964355045.1. Taxonomy (GTDB): domain Bacteria; phylum Bacteroidota; class Bacteroidia; order NS11-12g; family UBA9320; genus JABWCE01. Next base: position 6,636 of record CAYHCM010000179.1, read on the forward strand.
GACTTATGCTGGTATCTGTTTCTCAAACGTTTTGCGTTGTTTGATCGTATTCTTTTTAAAGATGATTTATGGTTTGCCATTTTTTAATTAAGGGCTGCAAAAGTAATTATTATATTTAAATATTCAAG
>CAYHCM010000180.1:0-6739 GCA_964355045.1 uncultured Chitinophaga sp.
GAAATTGAAAATCCTGAAAAAGATATATCCATTGAGGTTTATGATTTATTAGGAAAGCTAATAAAAACTGTTGAAACAACTGCTTCAAAATCTTCTTACTCATTGGCCTTGAATGTAGCCAATGGCATTTATCTGGTAAAAGTGACAAATGGAGGAAGGGCATATAATCAAAAGGTGAGTATTTCTAAAGAGTTGTAAAAGTTAAAATAGTTAAAATGGATTATACTCTCCGAATTGTCGCTTCACTTGAAACACATAGGTACATAGACATTTAAGAAATTACATAGGTTATTCACTATGTGGTTTTCTATGTTACTATACTCTTCCTATGTGGTTCAATTTTTTCTTCATTTAAACATTTTAGCGACAATTTTGGATGCACCCGGCTAACCAATCCCCATTTTAACCAATCCAACCAATCCCCATTTTCACATTTACAACCAACAACAATTATTAGTTTTATAATAAATTTTTCCGTTGCTTTGTTCCATCTTTTTAAATTTTTACAATTATGAAAAAAATCGTTCTTATTCTTTTTGCCTTAGCCTCTGGCATTTTTTTAAAGGCTCAAACACTAAATTATGAATGGGCCAAATCTATTGGTGCCTCCAAAACAGATCAGGGTAATTCGGTAATAACAGATAAGTCGGGAAATGTTTACACCACAGGTTTTTTTAGTGGTAAAACCGATTTTGACCCCGGAAAAGATACGGCGTATCTTACCTCTAACGGAGGGTATGACATTTATATTTCAAAATTAGATGCCAATGGTAAATTTGTGTGGGCTGTAAAAATAGGCGATGCCTATGATGATGCCGGAAATTCGATAAACCTTGACAAATCGGGAAATATTTATGTAACCGGATATTTTATGGATAAAGTGGACTTTGATCCGGGATCAGGAACCGCTTTTATAACATCATCAGGTGATGCCGATATTTTTGTATGTAAATTTGATGATGCCGGTAAATATGTGTGGGCAAGCAAAATGGGAGGAAAAGGATTTGATGCAGGCAATGGAATAGATTTGGATGCAAGCGGAAATGTATATACTACAGGTTATTTTAATGATACAGCCGATTTTAATCCGAGTTCAACCGCAGCATTTAACCAAATTTCGTTTGGAGCTTCAGATATATATATTTCAGCTTTGGATAATAAGGGCGCTTTCCTTTGGGCAGGTCAAATGGGAGGAGCCGACGAAGATCAGGGCACCGGTATAGCCTTGGATTCATTGGGCTATGTATTTACAACAGGCTATTTCATTGGGCAGGGTGATTTTGATCCAAGTTCTAAGTCATCCGTATATCTTAATTCCGTTGGCGATGCCGATATTTTTGTTTCAAAAGTGGATATTAAAGGGGTATATACATGGGCGCATCCTGCAGGCGATAAGGCTTTTGATGCAGGTACTTCCATTGCTGTAGATGCTTTTGGAAATAATTATACGACGGGGTTGTATTATGGCGCTCCTGATTTTGATCCGGGTACCGGCAAAGGACAGGTATTTAACTTAACATCCAACGGAGATTATGATATTTTTGTATGGAAATTGGATGCCGGCGGAAATTTTGCATGGGCAAAAACTATGGGTGGTGGTGATTTTGATATGGGCTTATCCATTGCAATAGATAATGCTAAAAATATATATACCACAGGTGTTTTTTCAGATGTTGCCGATTTTGATCCCGGGTCATCTTCCAATACCCTTACCTCCGCGGGAGATTATGATATTTTTATTTCCAAATTAGATGGTTCGGGTAATTACGATTGGGCGTTGCGTGTTGGAAATGCTGATGGAGATATGGGCATATCAATAGCTGTAGATAAAGCTAAAAGCGTTTATACTACCGGAATGTATTTTTCTACCGTTGACTTCAATCCCGGATCGGGTAAAGATACGTTAACCTCGGTCGGAGATGCGGACGCATTTATTCTTAAATTGAGTATTTGCCGGGCCAGCGCTTCAACCATTAATGCAGCGGCGTGCAACAGTTATTATTATAATGGAAACACCTATTACCAAAGCGGAGATTATCAAAAAATATTAAAAAATTCGATTGGATGCGATAGCGTGGTAACCTTGAAATTAAAGATAAATACTTCAACCATTGGCAATTTGGATATTACTGCGTGCAAGAGTTATACCCTAAACGGGCAAACCTACACCACAGCCGGTTCATACACCCAAACGCTTACCAATTATTATGGATGTGATAGTTTTTTAGTACTTAATTTAACCTTTGCCAATAATGCCAGCTCCATTTCGGCAAAGGCTTGCAATAGTTATATATTAAACAGCCAAACATATACTACCAGCGGCACTTACACCCAAACCATTAAAAACAAAGCAGGTTGTGATAGTGTGATAACTTTAAAATTAACCATTTTAAAAAGCACCTCAAGTACGGTGGCTATTACGGCATGCAATAGCTATACCTTAGAAACGCAAACCTATACCACAAGCGGCACCTACATACAAACTATCAGAAATAATGCGGATTGCGATAGCGTTATTACCTTAAAATTAACCATAAATAACACTACCAGCAATACAATTGATGCCATCGCTTGCAGCAGTTATACATTAAACACCCAAACCTATACCCTGAGCGGAACGTATAAGCAAACCATTCCTAATAAAAAAGGATGCGATAGTTTGATAACGTTGAATTTAAGCATTAACAATACGGTAGGAGAACTTACAACTACCGCTTGTAAAAGTTTTACATTGGCTGCTAAAACCTATACGACAAGCGGAGTTTATACTCAAATAATCCCAAATGCGAAAGGCTGCGACAGCACAATTACTTTAAACCTTACCATAAATAATGTTATAAATACGGTTACCAATATAGGGGGTACACTTACATCGGATGCCATAGGCGCCACCTACCAATGGCAGGATTGCAATAAAGGAAATATGGATATTCCCGGCGAGATTTATCAAAGCTTTACCCCAACAAAAACAGGCGATTATACTGTAAAAGTTACAAAAAATAACTGTACCGACAATTCGAATTGTATAAATGTAAAAGTTGGTAAAATCGAAAATACTTTAGCAAACAATTTACAGGTATTCCCTAACCCAACGAATGGTGAAACCTATTTGATTTTGGGAAACAGCTTAAATAATGGAACCCTTAAATTAATAAGTTTTACCGGACAAACGCTTCAGGAATTAACAAACCTAAGTGGAAATAAATTTAGCATCAATCTTACCGAACAGGCCAAAGGAATTTATTTTATTGAAATAAGTGAGGATGGTAAGGTTTCAAGGGTGAAGCTGGTTAAAAATTAATTTTTTTAAAAAAAATAGAAAAGCCGGAGCTGATGCTTCGGCTTTTTTTATGTTATACCCGGTCAAGTTGAAAGTAAAACTTAATAATTTAACCATTAGGTTTTCAACTTAATTTTCAGTTGATTTGTTTAAGATTTTAACTTTTTATATGCCATGAAAAAAACAATACTTATTTTATTTGCAAGCATAATTTGTAATTTTCTAAAGGCTCAGCCTGTACATTTCGAATGGGCCAAAGCATTGGGTTCAACCGCAGATGATCAGGGAAATTCTGTAGCGGTGGATAAATCAGGCAATGTTTATACAACGGGATATTTTTCGGGAAGATTGGATTTTGATTCCGGAAGCGATAGCTTTTATTTAGCCTCCAATGGAGGATTTGATATTTTTATTTTAAAATTAGATGCAAATGGTGATTTTGTGTGGGCCAAAACCATTGGAGGTTCGGCTGACGATTTGGGCAATTCCATTTGTTTAGATACCGCCGGCAATATTATCATTACCGGTTCTTTTCAGGGAAGAGTGGATTTTAACCCCGATACTACCCGTAAGTTTCTTAATTCATTGGGACGAACAGATGCTTTTGTAGCTAAATTTAAATCAAATGGGATATTCAAATGGGCCAAACAACTGGGAGGGAAAAGTGATGATCAGGCTAATTCTGTAGCTACGGCAATCTCGGGCAAAATATATGCTACGGGATATTTTAGCGATACGGTTTTATTTAATACAGGTATGAGTATTACCCGCTTTGTTGCAAGAGGAGGAACAGATATATTTGTTATCAAAATAGATACCAATGGAACTTTTGTTTGGATGAAAGCTATGAGTGGAACGAGTAACGAGGCCGGTAATTCAATAACAGTTGACAAATCTGAAATTGTTTATACAACGGGTTATTTTCTTGGTTTGGTAGATTTTAATCCGGGCACGGCTACGTTCAATCTCACGTCTTTTGGTGATGCCGATATTTTTGTATCCAAATTAGATGTAAACGGCAATTATGTTTGGGCAAAGCAATTAGGAGGTAAAACAAAAGATGTAGGAAATGGGATAATCATTGATGCTTCCGTTAATGTAATTACTACCGGTTATTTTACCGGGGCTGCCGATTTTGACCCGGGAACTGCCGCTGTAAATCTCACTTCCAATGGAAATTCAGATATTTTTATTTCAAAACTTACCACGGCAGGTGTATATATTTGGGCTAAGCAAATAGGCAGTACAGGCACAGATGCAGGATTATCAATAGCAACCGATGCCAATTCAAGTATATATACATCAGGTGGTTTTCAGGCTACTACAGATTTTGATCCGGGAAGTACTTCTTATACCCTCACATCAGCAGGTGGTGATGATGTGTTTATGTCGAAGTTAAGTTCTTCAGGTACATTTCTTTGGGCCAGAAATATAGGCGGAGGTCAAAATGATATGGGCTATGGCATTTTTGTCAATACCTCAAAAAATGTATATACCACCGGTAATTATTCTTTGCGAAGTGATTTTGATCCTTCAAAGGATTCGTTCAATATAACCTCGAATGGTTCCTTAGATATTTTTGTTCAAAAAATGGCGATTTGTTCAAGTTCATCATTCACTATTAAAGCTTCAAATTGTTACAGTATAACCATTAACGGAGAAACCTTTACCACAAGCGGCATGTACTATCAAACCCTCGTAAATAAAGCCGGTTGCGATAGCAATATTACCCTAAACATAACCATTAATACCACCACAATCGGTAATCTTACGGTATTGGCCTGCAAAAGTTATACGCTAAACGGAACCACCTATACAAGCCCGGGAACATATAATCAAACCTTAACCAATAGCGCAGGATGCGACAGTATTCTGGTTTTGGAATTATCGTTTGGTGAATCCAAAAGTACAATAACAGCAATTGGATGTAATACCTATACCCTTAATGCCAATACCTATTTTACCTCCGGAACCTATACCCAAACCATTCAAAACAAAGCAGGGTGTGATAGTGTAATAACCTTAAAACTTACCATTAAAAAAAGTACAAGCAGTTCGGTTAATATTACAGCGTGCAATAGTTATACGTTACAAACCAAAACTTATACAAAAAGCGGTGTTTATATTCAAACAATTAAAAATTATGTGGATTGCGATAGTGTAATCACCCTAAATTTAACAATTAACCAAAGCACCTCTGAAACTTTGAACAAAGAAGCGTGTTCAAGTTTTACCCTAAATGCGCAAACTTATACCAAAAGCGGAGCATACCAACAAACGCTCCTTAACAAAAAAGGATGTGATAGTGTGATAACATTAAATTTACTAATAACCAATTCGGCTGGCACACTTACCGCTACTGCATGTCAAAGTTATCTTTATCATGGCCAAACCTATACTGCAAGCGGAGTTTACACACAAATAATTCCCAATGCAAAAGGCTGTGATAGTAGTGTAACTCTAAACTTAACCGTAAATAAAGTAATTACTACGGTAACCCTTTTTGGTGGAAGGCTTATAGCGGATGCCAACGATGCTGCCTATCAGTGGCTCGATTGTAATAAAGGAATGACACCCGTTCCCGGGGCATATTATCAGGATTTTACCCCAAAAGTAACAGGTGATTATGCAGTAAAAGTTACCCTGAATAATTGCACCGATACGTCTTCCTGTTATAATTTTAAAGTTGGTAAAGTTGAAAATTATATATCAACCGACATTGAGATTTACCCAAACCCAACTGCAGGAGAAATAAATTTGGTTTTAGGCAATGGTATTAATAATGGAACCCTAAAACTTATAAGTATTACAGGTCAAACGTTATTAATAAAATCAAACCTTTCAGGAAATAAATTTATACTTAATCTTGCTGAACAAGCAAATGGAATTTACTTTATTGAAATTAGTGAGAAGGGAAAAGTTTCGAGAGTAAGGGTTGCTAAAAATTAAAATTAAATTATTAAAAAAGCCGGAACTTTTGCTCCGGCTTTTTTAAATAAAATAAATCAGGGATTTATTATTTTTTCTTCATTTTAATTACATAAAAATCCGTTGAATCTTGCATAGAAATTACCATATTAACATCTGTTAAATCCGTAATGTCGGCAACATCACCGTCAAGTGTAATTTTCTTTTCATCACTGCTCAACGACCAAGTGCCATTTGTGGTTTGTGGGTCGCCGGGATCACATTTGGTAGGTCCCTCATCAGTAACAACGACTCCCCCGGTTTTAAAAATCAAAAAATCATCTTTGCTACATGGGTCAGTCAACCCCCAAAAGCTTACTCCATTTAATAACATGTCATACGTAATCCACGAACCGGTAGTAATCATTTCAGTTTTTGTTTTGTTGGTTCCAGGAGTGTTGTCGTCATCCTCTTTTTTACACGCTGCAAAAACAATAGCAGCCATAGCAATTAACATTAATCCGTTTTTTAGTTTCATTTCTAATTTTTTAA
>CAYHCM010000181.1:0-6627 GCA_964355045.1 uncultured Chitinophaga sp.
TTTTTTTCATACACCGCATGTGCCATTTTTTTGGAATGATAGGGGAATATCTGCCCATCGTATTTAAACGAAATAATAAACCCATAATCATTGCTCAGTACTTTTTCCAATTTTAATATGGCAGAGGCTTTATGTGTTTCCTGCACTATTTCAAACCCTTCGGCCCGCACATTAAATTTTTCAATTAATTCCAAACCGAATTTTTTAAAGAATATTTCTTCCGACCGGTGAAGTACCGAAATATAATATTTGGATAAAAAAGGTTCTATTTTTTTGCCATCCACATCCTTTAATACCAAAAGCTTATCCTCAACAATTATATACGCCGGGTTATAGGTTAAAATAGAACCATTGCCTAAAAGCTTCAAGCGTTCGTCGTTGTATTTTATAGTGGCATAATAGCGGGTTTCAATTTCGTTTCGGTTAAAATGAAAGAGTACACTCACCTTTTCAGAACAAACTTTAAGGTGCTTCCATGTCGGGTTTTTGGTTTCGCCGGCATAGTATAATTTTTCTTCATCTATTAATTCCAGAGCTTCGGTAATGCGGCGTTCAATAAATGGTCGAATGGTTAGTTTAAACAAATTTTCATCGCATTTCTTTTCAAAAAACTCTTTGGGTCGTATGGTTCCTTTGCGGTAAAATTTTTTTACCAATCGCTCCGGCGTTATTTCCTCCAATATTTTTATAGCCTTAAAATCATTGTCATCCAAAAGATAGCTATATAGGTTAGCATTAGAAACCATCAGCCTTTGATGGGATAATGAAAAATTTCCGGCATCGGTTTCCTCCACCAAAAACGGCTCGATAATAAGCCCGAGATGCGGATGCTTTACCACGGAATACACAAAAGCGATAGTTGCCTTTTCGGAAAGTTGCATTTAATTTTTGGAAAGGTATAAACCCTCAAAATTAGGTTATTTTAGGCTTGGGTTTTTAGAAAAAAATTAAGACAAAAAAACAGCGGGTGATAGTTTATATTTTTCCAGTAAAGTCTCATCTTTTATTTTGGTAATAGCAAGATAGGAGGGTGTACTATGTTTGTCGGTAATATTTTTTTGTGGTACAGAGTAAACATAGGTAGGATATATATTACATTTGTGATGATCAAAGTAGTTTTCATTTGGTTAAAAGCTTTGAAGTTGGAGATTATTATTTTGGTCATCAAACTCCTTACAAAACAAATGAATATGAAAACAATTTTAAAACTAACCATCATCCATTTTGCATTCTTTCTATATAACTATTCCTTTTCACAATCATTAATAGAAGAAGGAAAAAACTGGAGTATTGTAAAAGGTGTGGCGCCGAATGGGGAATTTCACTATTCCACAAATGTTTACAAAATAATAGGAGATACTCTTATCAATTCATTGCAATATAAAGTTGTAAAGTCAAAACAATATTCATCAATTATTTTCTCAAGAGTTGAAGGTTTTATCCGTATGGATTCTACCAAAAAAGTATATTATAAGGATGGTAATAAAGAACGTCTGATATATGATTTTAATCTTCTTAAAAATGACACATTTACCGGCTTTGGTCCTTCTGAAGAAGTTTACAATTTAATAGTAGATTCTGTTGACTCTGAAAACTTGAAAACGGGACAAAAAGTAAGCGACTAATTTTTAAAAAAGATATACGCTACCCTCTTGAATATTGGATTGAAGGAATTGGAAGCAATTGTGGTTTAATTTTTACAGGATATTATAAATATATATTGCCAAATGTCAGCTTCGGGTTGCAGTGTTGTAACTTACAAAACGAATTATTATATACAGTCAATAAAGGTAGCTCTTGTAATGTTGAAGTTGTTGGTGTTGAAAATTATACGAAAAATAATATAAGTGTATTCCCAAATCCTACCGGAGATATAATAATTGTTAAAGGCACTTTTATTCATAGTATAGAGCTAACCGATTTACAAGGCCAGATTGTATTAATAAAGGAAGTAAATAATAATTACCTTTCAATGGATATAGGTAATGAATTAAAAGGAATTTACTTTTTAAAATTATTTTACGACAAAGGACAAAGTGTTTATAAAATTATTAAACAATAAAATCCCCCCAGCTAATCTAAGTTTGATTCCCAGCCGGTCTTCCAATCGCATAAGGCCTTGCGCTGCGGGGATATGACAGCCAAATGAACCTCTGCCGAGTCCATTTTTCGCCTCACAAGTCCTTTCAAATGAGATTCGGCTGGTAAGAAACGCTTCATCTTCTGTTCATTCAAACGCATGTGCTCAACCCTAATTTGAAATTGGAAATCCGGAATTTGAAAATTTATTCCTGCAAATTTCTGATCACGGCTTCGGTTATTCCTTTGGCATCCAAACCGAATTTAGCAAACAATTCATCTGTAGTTCCATGTTCTATCACCTCATCCGGAAATCCAAGATTTTCAATAATTGCCATGGCGCCGCTTTCATTATTATAGTCATTTATGGCGCTTCCAAAACCTCCGATTACCGAGCCATCTTCCACCGTTATAAAACCGGCATAGGTTTCAAATAAATCATTCAATACCCCGTAATCCATAGGTTTGACCATGTTCATATCATACAATGCCGGCTTAATTTTTTCTTTCTTTAATAATTTTAAAGCCTCCTTGCAATTTCGCAACATGGTGCCAAAAGAAAGAATTGCCAAATCTTCACCTTCCGAAACCAACCGAATTTCAGGTTCTTTTACTTTTGCAGGAGGCATAGCCCAGTTAATTTCCTTGCCATCCATAAACCCCTTTGGATACCTTATGGCTACCGGGCCGGTGGCATGTTTGGCATAATAGTGCATCATTTTTCTCAATTCATTTCCGGTGGATGGAGCCACAATGGTAATATCGGGTAATGGACGCAACATGGAAATATCAAACATTCCGTGATGAGTGGGGCCATCGTCTCCTACATTTCCGGCGCGGTCAATGCAAAATATTACCGGTAAATTTTGAATACATACATCATGAATTACCTGGTCCATCGCACGTTGAAGAAAAGTGCTGTAAATACTACAAAAAACAACATAGCCTTCTCGAGCCAAACCAGCGGCAAATGTTACAGCATGTTGTTCGGCAATTCCCACATCAAAAAAACGGTCGGGATATGCTTCCATTGCTTTCAGCATTCCGCTGCCTGTTGGCATTGCCGGAGTAACTCCTGCTATTTTTTTATTGGTGTCAGCCAATTCTTTTAAAGTCAATCCAAAAACATCCTGATATTTCAGGGTATTGATTTTTGTTTTTTGTTCTCTTGGAATTTGAGTACCCGGATTTTCTATTTTTATATACTTGGCGGTGCTGTGCCATTTGGTTTGTTCTTTTTCGGCTTCCGCAAATCCTTTGCCTTTAAGGGTTTTGATATGTAAAACGCGAGGCGAAGTTTCCGTTTTTAATAATTCCAATTGTTTTACCAAACCCAATATATCATGTCCGTCTGTTGGACCGAAGTATTTTAAGCCAAGATTTGTAAATAAATTATTTTTAGGGTTAATAAAATTAAAATGTCTGTTGATGGCTCCGGTATGCGCATCAATACCAATATTATTATCATTTAATATTAAAAGGGTATTGGTTGCTGAAACCGAAAGATTATTCAATCCTTCAAAAGCCTGCCCTGCTGTAAGCGCACCATCACCTACTACTGCAATGTGTTGCCTGCTTGTATTTCCATCTAATTTGGCGGCCATGGCCATTCCTAATATTGCCGAAATAGCTGTAGAAGAATGTCCGGTTCCAAAGGCATCGTATTCGCTTTCATCCATTTTAGGAAATCCGCTAAGGCCACCCATTTTTCTATTTGTATGAAAACTTTCCCGTCGTCCTGTCAATATTTTATGACCATATGCCTGATGGCCTACATCCCAAACCAGCCGGTCGTGGGGAGTATTAAAAACATAATGCAAGGCAACAGTTAATTCAACCACCCCAAGGTTGGCAGCAAAATGACCACCATGAGTTAAAACCGATTCTATTATAAATTTTCTTAATTCATCACATACCTGCGGCAGTTGATTAAGCGAAAGTTTTCGTAAATCAGCCGGATAATTAATCGTTTCTAAAAGGGGATACCTGGATTGCAAGGTTGCAAAGTTGCACGATTTGGAAGGGAATAGCAATTCTACTTGTAATGTGTATGATTTAATAACTCCGCTTTTCAAAGCGGAGTTATATTATTATGCCGAAGTTATTTTGAAAACCTTGCTTATTTGTAATTTATTAATTGAATTTTGTACTTTCTATACCATGACTTCTAAAAAAACATTTCCTATAAACAATCTGGCCAAAGCCTCAAGCCCATATTTACAACAACATGCCCATAATCCGGTACAATGGTATGAATGGGGAACCACAGCTTTGGAAAAAGCAAAATCCGAGAACAAACCACTATTAATAAGCATCGGCTACAGTGCCTGTCATTGGTGCCATGTGATGGCGCATGAGGTTTTTGAAAATGAAGAATCTGCCGCCATAATGAATCAATACTTTGTCAATATAAAAATTGACCGGGAAGAACGACCCGATATTGATCAGGTGTATATGGATGCCATTCAAATGCTGACGGGACGGGGAGGTTGGCCTTTGAATATTTTTGCTTTGCCCGATGGAAGACCGTTTCATGGGGGAACTTATTTTCCCAAAAAAGATTGGGATATAATTTTAAATCAATTGGCTGAATTGTGGCAAACAAAGCCCGAAACCATTTATGAATACGCCACAAAATTAACGGAGGGAATTAAAATCAGCAACTCCCCATCTTATAAAAAAACCGACTGGACAGAAAACGATTTTCATTATTCCATTCATCAGTTCAAAGCTACATGGGATATGGAATATGGCGGTTTTAACAGGGCTCCCAAGTTTCCACTTCCTGTAGTTTATAAATTTGCCCTGCATTATTTCCATCTCTATCACGACCCCGAAGTATTTGAATGGCTGATGTTGAGTATAAAACGCATGAGCCTTGGCGGATTGTATGATACGGTTGGCGGTGGCTATTCACGCTATTCGGTGGATGCCCGATGGCATGCCCCTCATTTCGAAAAAATGCTGTACGACAATGCCCAGCTTTTGTCCCTGCTTGCCGAAACGTATATGGTAACCCATGATGAATTTTTAAAAATTAAAATTGAAGAAACCCATCAGTTTATTTTAGACGAATTGCAAAACCCTGAAGGAGGAATATATAGCGCCTTAGATGCCGACAGTGAAGGGGAGGAAGGAAAATATTATTGTTATACATGGGATGATTTGGTTAGAATTGGCCTGCCGAATGAGTATGTTTTAAAATATTTTAACCTGACAAAAAATGGAAATTGGGAACATGGAAAAAATATTTTATTTGCCACCCAAACGCCACAAGACTTTGCAAAAACGCATCACATAGAATTTTTAAAATTTGAGAAGGAGATAGCGGAATTTTTAAAAACTTTAAAAAAAGAAAGGCTAACCAGAATAAAACCAGGCCTGGATGATAAAATTTTAACTTCATGGAATGCTATGGCCGCAACAGGTTTATTAAAATCTTTTCAGGCTACAGGTAATATTAATTATTTGGAAACGGCAGAAAAAATTTTAAATTTTATTGAAGATAATTTATGGAAAGATGGTGAGCTCTATCGAAATTATAAAAACAATAAAGCTACCATTCCGGCTTTTCTCGAAGATTATGTTTTACTGGCAGAGGCTTTAACATTGGCTTACCAGCTAACATTTAAGGATAATTATTTATTAAAAGCGAAAAATATACTGACCCATGTACTTCAAAATTTTGGGCAAGCAGATAGCCCGTTTTATATTTTCAATCCCGACCCGGACGGAGAATTATTTGTTAAAAAAACAGATTTGGGCGATGATGTCATCCCCAGTGCCAATTCGGTTTTGTGCGAATTATTATTAAAACACAGTTTCTATTTTGAAAAACCCGAATGGCGGGAAATTGCTTTAAGTATGCTGCAAAATATTCGCAGTCAGGTGTTGCAAGGCCCGGCTTGGTATAGCAACTGGCTAAGTGCTGCTATGCTTTTTCATTCAGGAATTAATCAATTGACCATAGCTGGAAAGCAGGAAACTAATCTGGATGGAAATTATTTGCCGAATACCATTTTAACAAAACCTTCGGCCTCAATTCCGTTATCATCAAGTAAACTTGGAGCCAATGAAGGGTTTTATATTTGTCGCGATTTTGAATGTTTTGAGCCTGAAATAGATTATGGAAAGGCGATTGACAGGTTGTTTTAAATTTATTTTAACCGCCACAGATAAATAGATTTTAAAATTTAGTTATGGATTAAATCAGATTGACAAATCGAAATTTGTCTTGCCAAATAATAAGATGGCAACAAAAAAAATAGGAACTATTTTTTATCTGATTTAATCTGAAATAATAATTAATCAGTGAATCTGTGTCTATGATTGCAGAGTATAAAAGTCATTTGTTTTCAAATTAATATTCTGAAAGCTACTTTTCACTTATTTCATTTAAAATTTGGTTGTAAACTATTTTTTGCCTTTTATTGTTTGTAAAATATAATTTACCCGATGGAAAACCTATACGGCTTGGTAGTTTGTGGCGGACAAAGCACCCGAATGGGAACAGATAAAAGCCTTTTGAAATATCATGATATTGCTCAG
>CAYHCM010000182.1:0-6443 GCA_964355045.1 uncultured Chitinophaga sp.
AATCCATCGCCCTATATTGCAGATTGGAGGGAAAAAACCGAAACGGCTTCTTTTATTATTAGCAATACAGGGGGCACTAATATTTTAGTAAAAATAAAAACCGAATTGTATGATGGAAAAGGAAAATTGGTGGCTGCTACGGATGCTTCCAAAATGCCTGTACTATCCGTATCACCGGGGGTTAACCAATATAATGCGGAGGATATTTTTCCGATTTATGCTGTAAATTATAAAGGGAATTTTGGAAATACAATCTTAAAAACAGGCCGGATACCCGATGATAATTATAAAATTTGTGTATCTATTACCAATCCTGAAACCGGTGCCCAAGTGGGTACATCGGGCACCGTTTGTAAAACATTTATTATTGTGGCTTATCAGGTTCCGGTTTTGTTAAATCCGAAAAATAATGAAATTTTTCAGGAGGCCGGAACTAAAGGAATTGTTTTTCGCTGGACGCCTGTAACCCCATCCCCAAATATGATTGTTACTTATCGTTTACAGGTTTATGAAGTTTTGGAAGGAATGGATAATATGACGGTGCTTAAAACCAGTCAACCCATAGTTGAAAAAGACGTTAAAGGCTCACTTCAAACTTCCTGGCCCTTAGAATTTGCTTTGCCTGAAGTAGGGAAAAATTACGTTTGGACTATAACTCCCCTTGATGACCAAAACAGAAAAGTAGTGGATGGTATTGGTTTTGCGCAGCCTTTTGCATTTAGTGTTCCGAATAATGATAACCAAAGAACCGCAAAAACAACGAATCCAACGGATAGTATTATTGTGGCTACTGATTCAGGAACTGCCATAACAGGCGATACGATACGTGCCGGACTTAATGGTGAATTTAATGTAATCGTTACGGAAATAGCCACAGAAACCGACGGGTCATTAACCGGAAAAGGTAAAGTTCGTATTAAATGGCTGGCAACTTATATTGCAGTTGAGTTTAAAAAAATACGGATTGACAGCACCAAAAGATTGACAAGTGGTGGAATAGTAAGCACAGAAAGCGGTAGCTCCAGCACATCGTATCAGGCCTACCCAAAGGCGTGGGCCATGAGTTTACTCTCAGGGCCTGGAGTAGCCAATGTGGTGGACAATGTAATGGCCTGGACCAATGATAAAGTCACCAATCTGTCCGACTGGGTGGATAATAATGTGAGTGTTGGTCAACCAAAAATAAATTATAACGATACCATTGCAACGCCCGTTATTCCTGATAATTGTCTCAAGATGCCGTTCGGACTTCAATTTAATAATGGCGATCAGCAATTGGTAATTACCGAAATGATTTTTAAACCCAATGAATCTAAAATTAATTTCTTGGCTCAGGAAGAATTTACAAAATCAGGCACGGAGTATAAGCTGGGATTTGCCGGGAAGTATTTTATTATGCATCCTAAGAAAATTGAATTTGCGACCGGCCGGGTGGAATTGGCCGAAGATTTTACTATACCCAATACCGCCATTGATCCCAAAATGCTTTTTACGTTTAAAAAAGGGGGTGTAAACATAGGTTGTTATATCGCATGGGCCGATACGGGAATTACAGATGTTGGCCTTGGGCTGGAAGTAAGTTTTACACGGGAATGGCTTATTCCGGTTCCTTCAGCAACCACCAGTAGCCGTGTAATAGCAAGCATTGCCGGAAACGGAAGCAGTATGAAGGATATTATTTTAACCGGCAATTTACCCAATTGTGAAATAGTGGGAACTAATGGTTTGAAAATATTAGCAGACTCCATTACTCTTGATTTTTCAGATATAAGAAACCCTTCCAATATTGTATTTCCTGAAAACTATGCGGATTCAAGTGGCGATGAATGGCAAGGTTTTTATATGAAAAATTTTGGAATTACCTTACCCGAACATTGGAAAACAAGCACCTCCACCTACCCGCCAAGCATTGCTGCATCCAATGTTATCATTGATGATTTGGGGCTTACTACTAAAATAAAAGCTTTAAATATATTCACGCTGACTTCGGGAAAAGTTGCCAATTTAAGCGCGAGTTTAGATACGGTAGAAATAGAATTGGTCAGCAGTTCCCTGGTAAGTGGCTCTGCCAAAGGGTTGGTAGTATTACCAATCAGCGAGAATACATTGGCCAATACTTTAAAATATACCACAACCTTTGCGCAGGTTGACAGCATAAATACGCTTCAGGTAGTGATTGTTCCCTATCAGGCCATAAATGCCAACGTATTAAAAGGCAAAATGACCTTGGAACCAACCTCAAATATTACAGCCACAATGTCCAAAGGTTCATTGGCGGTGTCTGTAACTCTTAATGGCACTTTTGACTGGAACAGCCCTGATTTTTCAACTACCACCATCACCAATACCGGAAGCAGTTCTCCTACCATGCCGGGTGGTATAAAAAATGTAAAAATCGAAATGGCGTTTGAAAATGTGAGTTTAAATTATAAGCATATAAAAAGTCCGGAATCCAACACCCTTACCTTTAATTATGGAGCATGGAGTTTTGCCAGTCCGCAAAAACGGCTGGCCAATTTTCCGGTTACCATCAAAAAAGTATATTATAAATCCTTAACAACACAGCCCGCTTCGGGTTCGGATATGGAACTTTTACGAGGGGCTTTAATGATTGATATTGTAGCCAATCTTACCGATGATATTGGTGGAAGCACCACCATGGGTGCTGCTTTTGCCATTGTTTTTAATAAAGCTGATATTAAATTTAAACCCCAATTTAAGGGTGTTTTTATTGAAAAAATTGAAGTTCATGCCGATTTATCGGCTGTAAAAATTGACGGTTCGCTTGTAATGTATAACAGCGACCCTATTTTTGGAGATGGATTTTCAGCAACTTTAGGCGTAACCTTCACTGCGGTTTCGCTTCAAATAAATGCCCTGGTTCAATTTGGAAATACAACCTATCTCAATAGCAATCAGTATTACCGCTATTGGCGGGCTGAAGCTGATGTGATTTTACCGGTTGGAATTCCGTTTTTAACCGGCGTTGGTTTTTATGGATTTGGTGGTGGGGCATTTTATAATATGGAATCTAAAATTGTTCAAAGAGCCTTGCCCGACGTTGGTTTTAAATATGTTTTTACCCCTAAAAAAAGCACCATGGGTTTTATGGTAAAAGCAACAATCGGCACTATGCCTAAGGTGGAAACCTTTAATGCCGATGTTTCACTTTTGGCGCAATTCAGCAGTTCCAACGGCTTGGAATTAATTGCGTTTACGGGTGATTTTTGGCTGGCTGTAAAACTAACGGACAGGCCTAATGCCAAAGTGAAAGGAGGCGTAGCGGTAAGTTATAATTTCCCGGATAAAATTTTTAATATGCAGGCTTTATTAACAATAAATGTGCCTCCGGCTATTACTACTCCGGCGCCCATTGGGTTTGTTATGAATATTAATGGACGAACTAATAAATGGTATTATAAGTGCGGTATCCCTACAGCCACTAATACGGTGAATGTGTTTGGAATTAGTTTGTATTCCTATCTCATGTTTGGAAATGATATTCCCACGCCGAATGGATTTACCCCCAGATTTTGCAGTCATTATTTATCTGCTACCGGCAGCAATCCTAATAATTCGAATGTTGGAAGCGGCGGAGTTGGAAATAGCACCACCACCGGAAAAGGAATTGCCACCGGCATTGGAATTGAATTTGAAAAAGATGTGGATCAGTATTTTTTTACCGGAATTTGTTGCTGTAAACGAAGCTGGACTATAGGCGGTCATATAATGGCCGGTGCTGAAATTAACCTGGCCTTAATGGACCAGATAGGATGTGTTGGGATTAATGGCTACAGGGCTTCGGGCAATTTGGGGCTTTATGCCAGTGTAAATGCTCGGATAATCGGAACCCCTACGCAGCATACGGGCTCGCCCTGGAATTGCGGGGTGGAACAAATAAATCTTTTTAAAATTTACGTGGGTGCCTGGCTCGAAGGGAAATTTCCAAATCCTGAATATATTGCCGGAAGTATTACTGCCAGCCTTTCGCTCTTGGAAGGTTTGGTTAATTTATCCTATAATCAATCGTTTGAAAAAGGCACTAACTGCAACGGAACTCAGGTGGTAACGGCCAATGCCGCACAGGAAGACAAGGCAGGAGATCTGAAAAATAAATTGATACAATATGTGGCGCCCAATTCACGGTATAATTTTCCCATCACCTCACCCATAAATGTAAAATATGCTTTGGTTCCCGATCAGGTTTTTGATGTGGCTGAGAATCAGGGGGACGGAACGATTAAAAACAGAACCTTCAAAATGGTCATCACCAAATCGCTTGAAGTTCAAAATACCGACGGTTCATGGACTTTAAAAACTTTACAGTCTAAATTAAATATTACCGGCGAATACCAGTATTACATTAAACCTCCCTTAAATACAAATGTCACTCAAGGAAACAGTCAGGTTTCTCAAACCAATTTTACAACACTAAACACCAACAATGGCAATACTCTGCTTTCAACGAACGGAAATTTTAAAAATGATAAAATTGATAACCCCGTGCCTCCTCCTCCACCGCCAAATTATCCAAATCCGGTTCCAAGTCCGGTTAATTCTCTTGTTGCCAATATGGAATACCGTTTTGTGGTAACTGCTACCTTAAAGGAATTGAACGGAAATACCTGGGTAAATGCCGTGACAAGAACAGGTGCAGCGGTTACTGAGACCAAAACAATTCTTTTCAGAACCGGAGCCATGCCGGCCGTGCAAGTGAATAATGTGGTTCCAAAACAAAAATAAAAGTTTAAAAAAATGAAATCAGTATTATTCTTAAACGAGCCAATGCACATGAAAAAAAATATATTTTTATATGGTTTAATTTCACTTCTATTTTTTCCACTAATTTCTTTTGGGCAATCCAAAATGGCAAAATGTAAAATTGCTGCAGTTGGCCGATACACCACTGCCGGTGCCGAACTGCGCTGGATTCCGGATCATAAAACCATTTTGCGTTTAGGGTTTGAGAAAACCTATACCATTGAACGAAGTGACTTTGGAACTAAAAAATTTATAACCATTGCCTACATTAAAACGTATTCACGTCAAAAGTGGGATTCGCTTATTGACAACGAAAAAAACAAGGACACTAAAATTAACCTTGAATTAGCTGAAGATTTTTTATTTACTGATAAAAATGCGATTCAAAAAAATATAAGTTTGGATGAAGGAATTGCCGAATTAAATGAGCGCAAAAGCAGGGAAGATATGATTTATGCCGTATTTGTTTTAACAGCTATTAAGGATGCCAAAGTAGCTATGGCACTGGGTTTGGGATTTATTGATAATACGGTAGTTGAGGGAAAAACATATACCTATCGAATTAAATTAATCGGCAAATCCTCTATTTATGAAATTGAAGATGGAACGGTTACTATTAAGGCAAGCATTAACCCCGACAAATATAAAAATGAAGTTTTTGTATATCCCGGTGATAAACAATTGTCGTTTGGATGGGCTTCAAAACCGGAACTGGCCGGCTATTTTGCCGAAAGAGCCGCCGAAGGAGAAACCGTTTTTAAACCTCTAAATACAACGCCTTTTTACGCTTCGCAAGGTTCCGGATTCGACGGGCCTACGAACGGTTCGTTTATGGATGACTCCTTAACCAATTACAAAACCTATCGCTACCGTTTTTATGGTATGACGGCCTTTGGCGAAAAAGTGCTTTTTGCCGAAGTAAAAGGAATGCCGCGGGACCTTACCCCTCCTGATAATCCGATTATAAAACAACCCAAACATTTAAAACCAAAGGAGGTATTTATTGGTTGGGATATTTATGGCGACCATAGTGATCTGAGAGGCTTCATCGTTTCCCGTTCGGATAAGGACACGGGAGTTTTTAAAATTTTGCATAAGTCATTGCTTCCTTCCAAAACCAGAAGTTTTATTGATACCACCTTTAATTCAGGCGGAATTAACTACTATATCGTGTATGCCATGGATACTGCCGGAAATATCAGTTCATCTTATCCGGCTTATGTTGCCCTTGTTGACAGCACGCCTCCGGCCAAACCCCAAATTGTTTCTGCCAATATTGATTCATTAGGAGTGGTTACTTTAACAGTTAAAAGAGGAAAAGAAAATGACCTGAAAGGATATAAATTATTCAAGGCCAATAGCCCTGACCATGAATTTTCGGTGATTGAAGAAGCCTATAAAAATGACCGTGACGATACCTCACGAATTAAACTGATTTTCAAAGATACCAATACTTTGCTCTCCTTAACGCCTAAAATTTATTACCGCATTAAGGCTTTGGATTACAATTATAATCAATCTGTATTTTCGGATATTATGGCCGTCATACGCCCTGATACTATACCACCGGTCACCCCTGTTTTTAATAATGTAATTGTAAGCGAAACGCAAATTGAATTGCATTTTGTTCCCAGCAGCAGCAAGGATGTAAAGGAACATATTCTCTATCGCAAAACCGATTT
>CAYHCM010000183.1:0-6402 GCA_964355045.1 uncultured Chitinophaga sp.
AAGTATCTTCTAAAACTCTCTCCAAAGAAGATGAAAGCAGAGTTAGTTTCTTTAGGTTGGGAACAAGATAAGTTTCAGCATAAACAATTCTCTAATGCGTATGTTGACGAAAAAGGAAATCCGAATAATTTTAATGCAGAAGAAAATACTGTTAAGATTAGTAGGATTGAATTGGAAGAAGAGTTGGTTTTAAATGGGGTAATTTTAGACCAATATCAACAAAATGTTTCATATGTAATTTATTTTTATTTTTTAGTCATCGGTCATATGGAATACCCATATTTCAGGAGTAGTTGGTATGAAAACGTCTAATGGGTATTTCCGAGCCTTTTTAAAAACTATGGGGTATAGCTATGCAAGAACAGTAGCAAGTCATGAACACTGGATTAAAAAAGGTATATATCGAACTATAACTTTTCAAGGGGCTGATAAAGACATTCCGGGATTACATTTAAAAACGAATTGTAAAACAATGGGCTGTACACTAAAGGATTTATACGATTGGGCGGCAGTTAATTGCTAATAAAAGGATACACTTATCAGGCTGTGTAGCACCAGCAGAAACAAATTTAAGTTTTCGTTTGGTGGGATACCAACCGAAAAAAAAAATTTCCTATTCGTGAATCAGGGCGGAGGAGATATATGTTAATTTGTTGACGGTCCGAGTTAAAAACTCGAACCAGCCCTAAGGGCAAACTCGGACTAACCGGGGGGAGGAGCACTTTAATTTCCTTCCTTTATTAATTTTCGAATATTCATTATAATGTATATTACTTTTATGTTTAACTCCTCAATAGTTTTTATAGTTTCCTCTATATCTGAATGAATTATTTCATGTCCAATAAACTTCTGCATTTTATAAGATTCTGATAAAGATATTATTTCTTGAATTCCATTCACGTCATTAATAATTGAGTGCATTATATCATTTCGTTTTTCTCTGACTTCATGAATAGAATTGCAAAATTCTATAGTTTGAAATTGACTATCCTCGTCTTTTATTTTTTCTTTAGTATAGGCAATGATTTTATCTATTAACTTTTTAATATTCTTCTCCTGTAAAATCTGAAATCCGGATTTAGAAGATATGCCAAAGGAATTAAATAAATAGGCTGAAAAAAATTCAAGATTATTAAACTCTACTGATAACTCGCCTATTAACTCGAAGGTTCTTTTATTTGTATGCAATTATAAGTAATTATTATATGCTAAATTTTGGTTTCTAAGTAAAGTTGATATTGATTTTATTGCATTAGTCGTCTCGCTTCTGCAATATCAATTTTGGCTTTGTGTCCATGTTTTTCTAATAAATAAAGCAAGTTAGCTCCATTCATCAGAGTTAATGGTTTGCCTTTTACAAACTCATAGGCATCCGGCCCATAATCTGCTGTGGTTACAAGAATTCCTTTGTTGGCACCTTCATTCATTACTGTTCCATATAAATCTCTAACAGCGGAAACGCCAACCGTATTAGTATATCGTTTAGCCTGAATAATTATTTTTCCTCCTCGTATTGGGTCAGGGTCAAAGGCAATGGCATCTACTCCTCCGTCACGGCTTGCTTGGGTTACTTTTACTTCACCACCATTGCTGCTAAACTCCTTACCAAAAACTTCCCGTATTAAATGTTCAAAATCTTCCCAATCCATAGCTGCCAAGTTGGTGGAATCATCCATATTATCGGCAACATCATAATGACTGGTAAACCGTTTGTCGTTTTTGCTTATTTGCATTATAGGTTGGATAGGTATCATACCACTTAATCTACTACTTCCAACTCCTTTAAGATTTTTGAAACATATTTTAGGGTCAACATGCCGAAGGTCAATATCCAAAAACTCAGATTTTTTAACCTGAATTGATAAAATACAATTGTTAACTTTCTTGCCAGTTGCCTTATTTATTGCATTCACCCAGCCATTAAATGAAATGGCATCAATGGCATCTATTTTATCCGCTGTAAAAAGTTCGTAAATCGTTCTTAATGTCACGTTGTACAAAGTATTCTCAAATATTTTTTGCATTTGAGTTTCAGAAGCATAATATTCCCTTAATTTATAACTTACCTTTTTTATTTCCTTTAATGTTGGAAAATCTTCCAGAGCCGGCAATGTATATTCTACAATTAATATTTTTGTATCTGGTTTGTAGTCAATTTCAAAAGTTTTTGGAAAAAAATCGGGATATAAGGATTGATTTAAAACCAAACTACAATATTCACTTATTGTCCGTAGTTCTCTATTTTCATAACCAGTTTTTATTCTTTGAAAATGTTCTTTGTGTTTTTTTTCTTTTAAAATTGATTCAGCCTTTTCAATTCCCCATTTTTTAAATGCATCAGAATCTATTTGTTTATATTTTTGCTTTTTGAATTCATAACATTCTATATAATACTTCGACTCTCTATCCCAGTCCCAGCAAGTTGATTGTTGAGTTAAATAAATATCTAATGTACTTTGCGGTTTTGGATTATCAAAATCCGATTTAGCCTTATAGCTTTCAAAATCAAGAGTAATATCACTTTCTAAATAATGTATTAAAATTGTATCTAATTCCTTAAATAATTCAACTTGTTTTTTTAGATATTCTTCTTTAAATTGATAAATGCAAACATTTATTAAAGATTCTAAACTACGACCATTGGATTTTGTTTTTGTACAAACAACTTTTATTTCATTCAAACCCTTGTGCTTAATATATGCTCCATAGAGCATTACTGATTCGAATTCTTGTTCATAATATTCTATTTCAATTAAGTTATCTTCCATTTATCAATTTAATTTTTATTTTTTCTTTCGAATTGTATTTAAATCATTACCGGATTTATTTGTGATTTGATTGCTAGAGATTTTATTAACTAAGCTATCAATCGTTTTTTGAAGCTTTTTTCGACTCATTTCATTTTTATTTAAATTACGAAATTGGAAAAAATTAAGTCCGATTGAAGTTATTAATAAAATAATATATAAAGGCTTAATTACAACTTCAAATTTTTTAATAATCCTGTCTAAAATTTTATCACATTTATCCTGCTTTTTCAATTTCTCTTGTCGATGATATTCATTTTTAAAGCTGTCAAATGATTCAGCACCAATATTAAATCTTTGGTTCCAAATATATTCTTCTCCATTATTGAACTGAGTTTCAGTTAAGCCATTTTTTGCTAGGGTTTCTGCAAAACAATAATATAAAATTTTATCATCGCCCCATTTATCTTTACAATATACCCCAATTTTTAAAAATCCTGAATGATTTTTAATCATAAACTCAGACTTTAAAAAGTTGAATAATTCGTCTAACTTTTCTATCTCAACTTCTGAAAGGTTTGGAAGTTTAATATCACTCATTTTATTAATTGTATCATACAAAAAGTTTTGGAAACACAAAACATTATTCAAATATATGTCACTTATGGCATAATCATTAGTATAACGGTGCTTGTGATTTTTATAATCATATTTTTAGTTCAGAAAATATTCCTCCTGTGCTTCAATTAATTTTTTAGCTACATCCTTAGCTATTTCAATAGTTTCAGATATGGTTCTTCCCTGCACTAAAAGACCTGAACGTCATCAGAAGTGGCGAGATAAAAACCTTCAGGCAGTTTCTCAATATGTAAGTTTACTATTTTTTCCATTATTTCTTTTTCAAATATAAAACTTCTTACAAAATTTAAGATAGTTTAATTTTTATTTTATAAAACCATCCCCCAACCCTCATTCTATAAAATCGTGACTGGCTCTTTGCCATTTCACAATCCACCAAACAAGCGGAACTTCATTCGGCATCAAACCTTCAAGGTTTTCTCACCAGAATTCAGAATTAATAAAATAAAATATACTTTCTACAACCGAAACCTTGAAGGTTTTTAGAAACAACATTTCCAATTTCCAATTTCAATTCACAAACAATTTAACAAAAATAAATAACTTTGTAAAATGAAAACCCTAACCATACAAATACCCAATGCTAAAACCGATAAATTGGTAAAAGAATTTTTAGCTACACATGGCATATCACTAAGCCGTGGTTTGGAATCTGACTCAACAGAAGCTGGATATGAAGCAAAAGTGGAACGCAATATGGTAAAAATGATGATGAAAGCCACTCCGGAAGATTTAAAGCCCGTGAGCCGTGAAACTATTATGAAAAAATTGGGTCGCTGATGGAAGTGATTTTTACAACCATCTTTAATAAAGACCTCGATGGTTTTAAAAGAAACAAACCGGTACAAAATGATATATTTGATGTCATTGAAAATATGGAAGAGGCCGAAAATCTTGGTGAGATTCGGGAACTAAAAATGCTTACCCGTTCCAAAAATTGTTATCGGGTAAGGATTGGTAAATATCGGATTTGTTTTCGGTTTTTTCGGGGTAAAATAAAATTGCACAGGGTTGGTCACAGAGATATAATTTACAAGTGGTTTCCATAATGGAGTGTTTAAATCTCGAAAACATCCCCCAAACCTACCGATGAAAAATCGGGACAGGATCTTCGCCATTTCTCAAGCCACCTCACAAAAGAGATTTCATTCGCTATTAAACCTTCGAGGTTTTCTTACCAAAATGCAGAATTAATTATATACAGCAGGTTTTCGACAAACAAAACCTCGAAGGTTTTTCTACTTGAACTTACAAATTATACCCCCCAGCCGCAATAATATAATTGGCCACATCCCTTCTTACAGCGGTAGTATTAATAGGTTCGTATTTGGTAAAGCGTTTTAATCCCAAAAGCATCATCCGCAATTCATCCCCTTCGGCAAAGGCCGTTACTGCATGTTTGCCGCTTAGGTTGATGCGTTCAAGGGCATCGCTCATAAAGCATTTGGCAATATTTTCGAATAATACCGAGCTTTCAGGTTTCAGGTTGTGGAGTTTTTCTACACGCAGAATAGTACTTTCGGCAGCATATAAATCTATGAGCATATCGGCCAGGTTCATCATTATTTCCTGTTCCTTTTCAAATTCCAGCATAAATTTTTGCACAGCCGCACCAGCTACCATCAGTATGGCTTTTTTGGATTGAGCTAAAGCTTTCTTTTCTTTTGCTAAATATCCTTCCGGTTCGGGTCCAAAATCAGGGATGCTCGTTAATTCTTTGGTTATAGCCAATGCCGGACCCATTAATTCCAACTGCCCTTTCATGGTGCGTTTCAACATCATGCCTACTGTTAAAATCCGGTTAATTTCATTGGTACCTTCAAAAATCCGGTTGATGCGGCTGTCGCGGTAATAGCGGGCTACCGGGTAATCTTCGCTGTATCCGTAACCCCCATATATCTGTACAGCTTCATCCACCACATAATCCAAAACTTCCGAACCCAGAACTTTCAAAATGGCGCATTCAATGCCGTATTCTTCGGCGGCTTCCAATTTGGCCGAAACCTTATCTTTGCCTTCGGCCACCAAATCCTGAATTTTTGTATTTATCAAGGCAGAAGTACGATAGGTGGCCGATTCGGCTGCAAAACATCTTACGGCCATTTCCCCGATTTTATGTTTTATGGCTCCAAAACTGGAAATAGGCACCCCGAATTGAACACGCTCGTTGGCATATTTTACAGCCGTGGTAGTGGCTTCCTTAGCTCCACCCATTACCATAGCGCACAATTTATACCGCCCGATGTTCAATACATTGAAGGCTATTTTATGACCTTTTCCGGCTTCGCCTAAAAGATTTTCTACCGGTATTTTTACATTATCAAAAAATATCTGACGGGTGGATGAACCTTTAATTCCCAACTTTTCCTCTTCATCGCCCATGGTTATACCCGGAGTTATTGCTTCGATAATAAATCCGGTAAAATGTTCCCCATCAATTTTTGCAAAAACCGTCAATAAATCAGCAAAACCGGCATTGGTGATCCACATTTTCTGACCGTTTATAATATACGATTTTCCATCTTCGCTCAGGTCGGCGCGGGTTTTGGCTGCCAATGCATCACTTCCGCTGCCCGGTTCGGTAAGGCAATAGGCGGCCTTGATTTTACCAGTGGCAAGTCCGGGAAGATATTTTTTCTTTTGTTCTTCGGTACCAAAATATAAAATTGGCAAGGTACCAATTCCGGTATGGGCTGCCACAGCAACCCCAAACGAATGACTGGGTCCGAGATGCTCAGCCAATATGGTTTCGGTATTAAAATCAACACCCATACCGCCGTATTCCTCCGGTAAACCGGCACCCAGCAAACCGAGTTCTCCGGCCTCTTCTATCAAACTGACCATCAGATTAGGTTCTTCGTGTTTGTCAATTTTTACAATATTTGGCCAAACTTTACTTTTTAAAAAGTCCTGAGCCATATCGCTAAACATTATTTGTTCTTCCGAAAATTCTTCGGGTATAAAAACGGAATTGGCCGGTTCGTCTTTAATAATAAATTCGCCGCCTTTGAGGGTT
>CAYHCM010000184.1:0-6355 GCA_964355045.1 uncultured Chitinophaga sp.
GATTTACCCCAATCAAAACAAAAAGGATTTAAACCGCAACATTATTCCTTTAATGTGGAAGGTGGCCGCTGTGAGCAATGCAAAGGTGAGGGAGAAGAATTGGTAGAGATGCAGTTTATGGCTGATTTACATTTAACATGTGAGTCGTGCAAAGGACATCGTTTTAAGGACGAAGTTCTGGAAATAACGTATAAAACCAAATCTATTTATGATATACTTTGCCTTACAGTAGAAGAAGCCATCGCATTTTTCGATGGCAAACCGAATATTATTAATAAACTGAAACCCTTATTTGACGTAGGTTTAGGCTATGTAACCCTCGGCCAAAGCAGTGCCACCCTCAGCGGAGGAGAAGCCCAACGGGTTAAGTTAGCCTCGTTTCTTTCCATGGGCAAAAACCCAGACCCTATCCTTTTTATCTTTGATGAACCTACCACCGGTTTGCATTTCAACGATATTAATAAATTGCTGGCTTCATTTAATGCCCTTATTGCCCAGGGCCATACCATTCTTATTATTGAACACAATGTGGAAGTGATAAAATGTGCCGATTGGGTCATTGACATTGGTCCGGATGGCGGACAAAACGGCGGTAACCTTTTGTACGAAGGAACGCCGGAGGGATTGGTGAAATGTGTGGAGAGTTGGACGGGGAGGTATTTGAAGGGGAAGTTATAGCAGAAAGATCTTATATTTCAAATCTGAGAATTCATCTCAATCAAAAGAGAAAAAAAAATGCGAAAAAACTACAGAAGGTTTTTCCATGAAAACGGGACTGGCTGAACAACTAAGGCTTCATTGTCGGTTTAGCAAATCAAATGAAGCCTTAGTTGTTAGGCATAGTATTTTATTCAAAGAGTTGTTTTATAATATTCATAGGTAAAAACATCTTTCCGCTATCGGGTAATTCCATAAATCCATATTTGTAATAGAAACTTTTTGCTTCCTCATCTATCGGATCTACAATAACCGCAAATGAGCCAATAATATTCGATATTTCAAAAGCTCTTTTCAATGAATCAATGAGTAAAAATTTTCCAACATTCATACCTTTATACCTGTTGTCCACTGCTAATCGTCCAATTAAAGTTGTAGGAATAACTTTATATGATTTAGGCAAATTCTTGGCAAAAGCCTCAGGAATAAGTTCTAATGAGATACTGCTATTTGATAGTGTATAATACCCTTTTATCAGATTAGTTTCATTATCGTTGATTACAAAACAGGCAGATAGTTTTCTTTTAATATCCTGACCTGCCTGCCTTTGCAGATAGTCATCAAGCATAGATTTCCCACAATAAAACTCTTTTTTATTATGGGTGCTATTAAGATGCTCCGTTAAAAAACTCATTTGGTTAGCGACTGATATTCTTTAACCGCCTGAGTCAAATTGCTATTAGGTTTGTCCGGGTTTGTTATTGCATTAAAAAAAATCTCACTATCCTTTTGAGAAGCAATAATTAGCTCACTCTCATGAATGATTTTTTTTGCTTTTTCTTGAAGAGTGGCAATTATAAAGTCCGTAAAATTCCTATAACCGCCAAGCAGAGCAGCTTTTTCAAAGTAAAGTTTTTGATCTTTCGGTAATCGTGTATCAAACCTTGCCAAATCTTCTCTTAGCACTTTTGTTTTCATAATTATATTTTTGTACAAATGTACGGTATATCAGCGTACAATTATACTATTTTAAAGATTTTTTTGAAACTAAATTTTTTTTTAACTAAGGTTTTCAAGTAAAAAAGTGACTGGTTGTGTTACACCCCTGCTGAGCTTATCTATGAAAAGGCTTCTTTGTTTTGCAAACCCAATGAAGCCGCTATGATAGATAATTGCATTTTTATCTATTTTCTTTTTTGCATGTTATATACCAAAATTTTTGTGTGGGTTTATCACCCATATCCTTTATTGGTTCATCAATTTCTTGAGCATCTATTAAGCCATGCTCACCAAATTCTGATTTAATTGAATCTGAATCGTAAAAGAATAAAGTAACACCCGGCCAAGTTTCAAAGGTGTTGTCGCTTATTTCTTTTCCTTGCCCAAATCTAAAATCCATTTTTGAAATGGTTACAAAAACCATGTATCCATTAGGTTTAAGCTGATTATAACAATCATTAATCAATTTTGTCCGTTCTTTTGTACTTAATAAATGGATTAAAGCATAACAAAAAATCCCATCGTAAAGTTCTTGGTCAAAGGGCATTGAACTTACAGAACCATGAAATACTTTTATGGTTTCACCAAAGTGTTTTTTTGCTAAATTAATGGCAGTTTGAGAAATCTCAATCCCGGTTACTTTGAATCCATTTTCAATAAAAATCTTGGCATTTCTACCGTAACCAAATCCGGGAATTAGGATTTTAAGTAATCCGTATTTTTTAAATAATTCTAAAGTTTCAATCACGGAATCAGCCGGTTCCCATCCCCACATTTCTTGCTTATCTTTAAAAATTGACTCCCAAAATTCTGTCATATTATTTCATGTTTAACAAAGTATGATGTTTTTTTGTGCTTAGGCTAAACTTATAAATACACGCAATAATACATTTTTTTAAAAACTCCACAATTCCATCTTTCGCAAATAATTCTATAACGATAAAACCCAAGCTTAAATTCTATAAATGGTTTTTAAATAATTGGCATAACCCATTTCTGAAGCAATCGGTTGATTTTATGCTGTCCCTATGAAATAGGCTGAGTGCCTGCATTATTTATACTTCTAAAAATAGAAGAAGCTATTATATCACCCCTCCAATATCATCCTTCTCAGCATATCCAAAGCCACAATGGCGGTGCGTTCTATCACATTTATCCGTTCGCCGTTGGCTATTATTTTTCGGGTTATAATACCTTTTGGTCCGGCCACAGCTATCCAAACCAGGCCAACCGGTTTTTCGGGTGTTGCTCCACCCGGACCGGCTATTCCTGTGGTGCAAATGGCATAATCTGTTTCAAATCGCGTTTTGATTCCTTCTGCCATCTCCCTCACACATTCTTCGCTTACTGCCCCAAACTTGGTAAGTGTTTCAGGTTTTACACCCAAAAAATTAATTTTTATTTGATAGCTATAAGCTATTAATGAACCGATAAAATATTCGGAACTGCCGGGTACGGTGGTGATAAGGTGAGAAATATATCCTCCGGTACAACTTTCGGCGGTGGCTAAAGTTTGTTTTTTATCCGTCAATAATTTTCCGATAATCTCTTCCGGTTTTAAATCGTCGGTGGCGCCAATATTTATTTCCGGAATTATTTTTAAAATTTGAGAAACATATTTTTCAATTTCCAATTTAAGAACTTGCTCGTCATTTCCAATTCCCGAAAGCCTTAAGCGCACCAAACCAAAATTGGGGAGATAAGCCAATTTTATATGTTTCGGTAAGTTATCTTCCACTGCCTCAATCATATCAGCTATATTCGATTCGGGAAGACCAATTGTTACAATGGTTTTATGAATTATAAAAGGCAGTTTAAACCGGGATTGGATTTTTGGCAAAACATATTTAGTCATGATGCCTTTCATTTCTGAAGGCACTCCGGGCATGCTTATTATTATTTTTCCATTATGCTCTATCCACATTCCGGGGGCAGTTCCGTAGTGGTTAAAAAGTATTTCGCTATTTTCAAGAATTAAGGATTGAAGTTCATGTACAGGCAAAAAATCAATCCCTCGTTTTGCAAAATTTTGCTTAATAAAATCAATGACGCTTTCTTCCTTTTTTAAACCGACTTTAAAATATTCACATAGCGTTTTTTTTGTAATATCATCTTTGGTAGGTCCAAGTCCTCCTGTAATTAAAACAATATCTGCCTGTTTCAAAGCTTCATCCAATGCATCCGAAATATGTTTTTTATCATCGCTTACCGAGGTTATTTGTTTTATTGAAACTCCAATGGCATTAAGCTCTTTTGCCATCCAAACTGCATTGGTGTTTACAATTTGGCCGATCAATATTTCATCGCCTATGGTTAAAAGTTCTGCTTGCATTTTGGTGTTTGGTTGTAAATGTTAAAATGGTAATTTGTTTGGTTGGTTATTATTGGTGATTGGTTTGGTTGGTTAAAATGGTGATTGGTTTTTATTGGTGATTGGTGTTTATCGTTTATTGGTTGAAGTGGTTAAAAATGGTGATTGGTTTTTTTTCTGAAATCCGTGCTTCTAATTTCAATTTTCGAATTTCTAATTTCAATTTTCGAATTTCCATTTTCCATTTTCCATTTTCAAATTTCCATTTCCAAATTTCCGAATTTTCAAATCAAAAAAAATCCTTACTTTCGCAGCTTCAAAATTACAACAATGAACAATCCAAAAGCGATAGAACTTGCTGATAAAATTTTAGCAAAATCTGCTAAAGAATTTGATGCCGAATGGGTATCTAAAAATTTGAAAGCCTTGCGCGAAATGGCTCAGGTAGAAGGCGATCCGGCAGTAATAAAAATATTAAGATTAGCCTATGAACATATTGATGAAAAGGGCGATTTTAAAATCGGATTCTCGGCTGATGAAGACGAGGACGGATCGGAAGAAGAAGGAATTATTACCGATCTTGAATATTTGCTTACCTTGGTTCAACGCTCGGAACGTGAAAAAAGCAAAGAAGAAATAAAAGAAATGAAAACATTATTATTAAGCCTCAAATAAAATGACACACGAACAATTTTTGGAATTAAAGGGCAGATCGAAGGCCCTGGGGAGGTATCTTTGACGTGGAACAGAAGGTAATACTCATCCAGGACGAAGAACAACAATCACAAGCCCCTAATTTTTGGGACGATTCAAAAAAAGCAGAACTTTTCTTAAAAAACATCCGATCTAAAAAAATATGGGTGGATGCTTGGAATAAAATAGAAAACGGCCTTGCCGATCTTGAAGTACTTATAGAATTTAATGAAATTGGCGAAGCAACTGAGGAGGAGCTCGATTTGCATTATACGCAGGTATTGTCTTTAATCGACGACCTCGAATTTAAAAATATGATGAGTGGCGAAGAAGATCAGTTAGACGCCATCATTCAGGTAAATGCTGGTGCCGGCGGAACAGAAAGCTGCGACTGGGCCAGTATGCTCGTGCGGATGTATATGATGTGGGCTGAGAAAAACGGGTATTCGGTATCTATTGTTGATGAGCAAAGCGGCGATGTAGCAGGTATAAAAAGTTGTTCTATTGAAATACAAGGACAATTTGCGTATGGTTATCTGAAAGGCGAAAACGGAGTTCATCGTCTGGTTCGTATTTCTCCATTCGACAGCAATGCCAAGCGTCATACATCTTTTGCCTCCGTTTATTGTTACCCTGTGGTTGATGATACCATTGAAATAGATGTAAAACCGGCCGAAATAGAATGGCAAACTTATAGAAGCAGCGGTGCCGGCGGACAAAATGTGAACAAAGTAGAAACCGCAGTAAGACTTAGGCATTTACCATCAGGTATTATTATTGAATGTCAGCAGGATCGTTCACAATTGGGAAATAAAGAAAAAGCGATGAAAATGCTAAAATCTCAACTTTATGAATTGGAAATACGCAAACGCAATGAGGAAAGGGATAAAGTAGAGGCCGGAAAAATGAAAATAGAATGGGGTTCACAAATCAGAAACTATGTTTTGCATCCTTATAAATTGGTGAAAGATGTACGAACAGGACATGAATCAAGCGATGCAGCCGGAGTGTTAGATGGGAATTTAAATCCTTTTTTGAAAGCGTTTTTGTTGGAATATGGGAAAAGTGCATCCGCCTAAATTTGACAACTTTTTAAAAAGTTGTCAAATTTTAAAAACAAAATATCTTTGCAAAACAAAAATAAGCCCGGTTGATGAAATTGGTAGACATGCCACCTTGAGGGGGTGGTGGCTTAGGCTGTAGCAGTTCGAATCTGCTACCGGGCACATTTTTTAAATGTAGTTCTAAGTTCGGAAGTTCTAAGTTCTAGGTTTTGCAGCCTTGTATACTTAAAACGGGATAAATTGTCGCATTCTATAGTCCATTTATGGACGACATATTGGTAGCTAAATAATAACGCCTATTATCTAAGTGCCGTAGGCACGAAATATATTTCGTGCCTACGGCACTACTTAAATTCTGTGTTTGTTATTACTTCTACCAATATTCTGTGCCTATGGCACTATAAAAAAACAAATATCAATGCGAAAATTTATCCCGTTTTATGAGTAATCTAATAATAAATAGAACTTAGAACTTTTTATTTTCATCTTCGAAACGTTTTTTTGAGAACTTAGAACAAAGAACGCAGAACTTTTAAAAACCCATTTTTATTTGTGAATTTAATTGTTACTTTTGCAGCCCTTAAAAAGATATGTACGCAATAGTAAATATAGCAGGCCAACAGTTCAAGGT
>CAYHCM010000185.1:0-6312 GCA_964355045.1 uncultured Chitinophaga sp.
CCCGACAGAAGGGTAGCCTTCTCGCCTCTTCAATGCCGCCTTATCAAAAACCTTTTTCCTCAAATTAATATAATTGTTCAAAATTCACCGGACAGAATTTTTAGCGATACCGATTACTTAAAACATGGAATCACCGTTTCGGAAGATATGGCATCGTGTGATATTTTGTTTGGTATTAAAGAAGTCCCGGTAAAAAAACTGATTGCAGGAAAAACATACGTATTTTTTTCACATACCATCAAAAAACAACCGCATAACAAGGAAATGTTAATGGCTATTATTAAAAAAAATATAAGGCTTATAGATTATGAATGTTTGACATGGCCCACCGGGGCAAGGGTTTTAGGCTTTGGTAAATATGCCGGCCTTGTAGGAACCTATGAAACCATAAAGGCATTAGGAATAAAAAATAATATTTTTAACATAAAGCAGGCTTATGAATGTAAGGATTACAATGAAATGTTGCAGGTTCTTCAATCCATAGAAAACAGTATAAAAAAAGGAAAATATAAAATTGTAATTACGGGTAGTGGAAGAGTTTCATCAGGTGTCGAAGAATTATTAACGGATATAAAAATTAAAAAAGTTACTCCTTCTGAATTTTTAAATATAAACTTTGAAGAAACGGTTTATACCCTTTTGGACAGCGATGATTTATATGAACGAAAGGATGGCGAACCCTGGAATCATGAGCATTTTTTTCATAATCACAGTGCTTATCAATCAAAATTTAAACCTTATACATTTGTAGCCGACATTTTATTGAACGGGGTTTTTTGGGATAAAGCCATGCCACAGCATTTTTCGAAAGAAGATACAAAATTAATAGGTTTTTCACTAAAGGTAATTGGCGATATAAGCTGCGATATTGAAGGTTCGGTTCCAATAACGCTGCACGATACCCATGCCGATAATCCTGTAATTGGTTGGGATCCGATAAATCAATGCGAATGTAAACCTTGCACCGAAAACAGTATTGATATTTTGGCTGTTTCTAATTTGCCAAGTGAACTACCGGCTGATTCTTCGGTAGGATTTGGAAATGATTTATTAAAAACTGTATTAGGGGAACTATTTAAGCCCCAAAGTGAAATGATAAAAAATGCAACGATATGTGAAAATGGCCATTTAACAGAAAAATTCAATTATCTTTCGGATTATATTTCAACTTAAATTTTATGAAAAAAAGATTTAAAATAATTTCAATTTTCCTGCTTTTATCAGCCTTTGGAAACACCAATGCTCAAAATTATGATTTGCAGATTTTGCAATCTATCAATAGCCAAAACACAAGGTATGATAAGATTTGGCGCGGTATAACACAAAGTACAATACCTGTTTCACTTGCCACACCGATTGCTCTTTATGGATTGGATTATTTTCATTATTTGCCGAATGGCAAAAAAAATTCGTATGCTGCAATTGGCGGTTTAGCTATAAATTCAATTGTTACCATAGGTTTAAAATATCTGATTAAACGTGAACGACCATTTGTAACCGAACGTGATGTTTATCAAAAAACCTATGCCGGTTCATACTCCTTTCCTTCGGGGCATACCTCATTGGCATTTGTTACGGCCACTAATCTGTCACTGGCTTATCCCAAATGGTATGTTGCAGTGCCGGCTTATTTATGGGCGGGTTCAGTTGGCTATAGCCGTATGCATTTGGGCGTGCATTATCCCAGCGATGTATTGGTGGGTGCGCTTGTTGGAACCTTAAGCGGGTTTTTGGCATTTAAAGTCAATCAAAAAATAAGTAAATAAATTAACGCTTTAAAGCAACAACATTAATATTTATTACAATATAGTCACAGGAAATTCCTTCATTAAGCTGTCGTCTTTAATACTGTTTCTTTTTTGACTGTTCAGCTTGTTGCTTATTTCCCCATAATAAAACGTTTGATTTTCTGTTGTCGGAGTTATATGGCTGGTTTTGGTATAATGAGTATCTTTTTTAGTCAGGCTTTTGCTCGTTTCTTTGACAAGATAAACGGTATCATAAATTTTTATAGGGTCAGAAACCACTTCTTTGCTTACAAAAAAAGTATCAATGACCGTTACCAAACTATTGTCAGTCTTGTTATTTGCAGGAATAAAATAATGGAGCGACCAGCCGCAACCTATTAGAAGTATTGAGGCAGCTACTTTCCATAATGCATGTGGTAAAATTATCAGGGCAAATTTTCTTTTCTTTTCAGACCTTGCTTCGAACCTGCCTAACAAATCCTGTTTTCTTGCGTAGCTGCTATAAGATAAAAAAGGTTCATAATTTGATTTTATAGAAAGGCAGCTTTTGTGCAATTCATCATACTCTTCTTCCGAAAAGTATTTTAACACTTCTTTTTGTTGTTCCTGATTGAGGCTTAAAAAACTAAATTTTTCCAACCAATCAAAAATGTAAGACGGAATGTTTTCGGGATTAAAAGTGTTCATATTTTAAATTCTTTTAAATGGGGTGTAATTTTTTTTAATAAATAATAAATTCCTGATTTTACAGAGCCTTCAGGTATATTTTCAATTTCGGCTATTTCTTTAATACTAAGTTCCTGTTCAAATCTCAAGGTGTAAATTGATTTTTCTTTTTCGCTTAATTCGTTAAATGCTGTTTGTATTTTTTCTCTTAAAATTGATTTATCAATACTATGTTGCTGCTGGATATTTGTGTTTTTTTGGATATTTTGTCCTAAAATTCGTGAATGGTTTTGTTCATTTCTTAACGTGTTTTTACACGCATTGCCTGTAATTGTATAAACCCAGGTAGTAAATTTTTTGTTTTTATCAAATTGCCGGGGGTTTTCAATTATTTTTATAAAAACTTCTTGAACAATGTCTTCGGCTTTTTGTTTTTCACTGATAAAAATTTGTGCAAACCAAACCAATTTATCAAAAAACCGGTCGTACAACAATTCAAAAGCTTTGGGATTGCCTTTGCAAATGAACGCCATTAGTTGTTCATCTGTAGAATCAATAGCAGGTGATTTATTCAGAGTAAACAAGGGTTCTATTTCTTATCAAAATAATCATTAAGCGCCTGTTCTTGAGGAGTGTCTTTATAAATAAACACCAATAATTCTTTTATCCAATCCATGCGCTGCCTATCACCTAATATTTTATAATGTTCGTATAATTTAAGCATTGGTATTACATAATTACAGGACATTTCCTTAACTTTTGCTCGGGAAATATCTTTATAGAACGCCTTTTGGATATAGTCAAGTGCGTACACCTGTTCAAAATTACGTTTTAACATGGCCATATTATCAAGCGGTACATCACTATATTCATAGGCAAGCCCGGTAAGGTAAAGTTTTTCTTCAATGGGTTTTAAATAATCATCACTTCCACCGGTTACAGCCAGATATACCGGATATTTCTTTTTATTTGACGCCACGTGTTTAATTATACCCTTGTCAAACTTTTGCGAAGCCTCCCAATTTGAATCATTATTTTCCATATTCCAGTACAAATCCCATTTTTCAATACCCAGCTCTTTAAAGAGTTTTGCCCTGTATTCATCAAAATGGAGCAAATACATATTCACAACTGTTACATCTCTTCTTATGCCCTGCGACTGTAAGATATATGCCGGGTATGTATCATTATCACCTACCGTAAAAAGTATGGCATTAGGTTTAAGCCCAGCCAGAACATTGTAATTATAATATAGGAATCCTGGCGACATTTCACCCGTCTCGTACCATTTTCTGCAATACTTATCTCTCCGTTCTATATTCCGTTCTATTTCTCCCCACTTTACCATTAAATCAAGATGGAGGGTTCGGCCATTGCTCAATTCATCGGCTTTTTTAAGATAGGAAATATATTCTGAATTGTTCCAATTGCTTCCTTCATAGCCAGACCTTACAAAATTATATTCATAACTTTCAGGTACTTCTATAGCCATCTTTTCTACAATAGCTTTCTCATCCTCCCATGTTGTCTTGTAACTGGTATCACATTTTATCAAATTTCGTGTAACCCTGTAATAATTATACCAGGCGTTGGCATCTTTGGGATTTTTTTCAACAACCTTTTTCCAGGCTGCCTGTTGCTCCTTGTAGTAATCCGTTGATTTATATACCGTAACAAAACTATAAATCCTTTCGGGCTTTTGGGCATTTACTTGTAATAAAAATGCAAAAGCAATTAATAATAAAATGTGGCGTGTCATATTTTTTTAAATCGTTTTAATGGTTATACACCTAAGAAATTAATAGGTTCAAAAAAAGTTCTATTCTCCCACAAAACATTCCTCGAATATTATCATTATCTTTTTACATTATTATTCAGACAATAAATGAAGCGAGTAGCCAAAATTTGACTTATTTTGAGTAGTTTTGCAGACTTTTAAAAATTAATGCAAAATATAAGAAACATTGCCATCATTGCCCACGTTGACCACGGGAAAACCACGCTTGTAGATAAAATGCTTATGGCTTCCAAAGTATTTAAAGAACACGAGCATCCTGGTGATTTGATATTAGACAGCAATGATCTTGAAAAAGAAAGAGGCATTACCATTTTGGCTAAAAATGTTTCGGTAAATTATAAAGGAACAAAAATAAATATCATTGATACGCCCGGTCACAGCGACTTTGGAGGCGAAGTAGAACGGGTTTTAAATATGGCTGATGGGGTTTTATTATTGGTTGATGCTTTTGAAGGACCGATGCCGCAAACGCGTTTTGTGTTACAAAAAGCTATTCAATTAGGTAAAAAACCGGTGGTTGTAATAAACAAAGTGGATAAGAAAAATTGCACCCCCGATTCGGTTCATGATGCCGTGTTTGATTTGATGTATAATCTGGATGCCACCGAAGATCAGTTGGATTTTCCTACCGTTTTTGGAAGTGCAAAGCATGGCTGGATGAGCTATGACTGGAAAAATGAAACCGATAATATTGAAGCTTTATTTGAGACAATCATAAAATATATTCCTGCTCCAAAACCGGAAGAAGGAACTTTGCAAATGCAAATTACATCTCTGGATTACAGCAGCTATACAGGCCGTATTGCCATTGGCAGGGTAAATCGGGGAACCATTAAACAAGGCCAAACGGTTTCATTGGTAAAAAAAGATGGTTCCATTGTAAAAAATAAAATCAAAGATTTGTTTGTATTTGAAGGTTTTGCCAAAATGAAAATAGCCGAGGTGGAAGCCGGTGATATTTGTGCAATTTTTGGTTTGGAAAATTTTGAAATTGGTGATACGATATGCGATGTGGAAAATCCGGAAGCGATGATTGGGATTTCTATTGATGAGCCTACCATGAGCATGGTTTTTACTATCAATGACAGCCCGTTTTACGGCAAAGAAGGGAAATATGTAACAAGCCGCCACTTGAAAGATCGTTTGGAAAAGGAATTGGAAAAAAATCTGGCCATGCGCCTGGAAGATACAGGAAATGCGGATACCTTCATTGTTTTCGGACGAGGTATATTGCATTTATCGGTTCTCATTGAAACTATGCGACGTGAAGGTTATGAACTTCAGATTGGCCAACCTCAGGTAATCATAAAAGTAGTTGATGGAAAAAAATGCGAACCGATTGAAGAATTGACCATAGACCTTCCTGAAGATGTGGCCGGAAAAGCCATTGAAATGGCCAATCAGCGCAAAGGGGAAATGAAGGGAATGAATCCAAAAGGAGATAGAATGATTTTAAGTTACCATATTCCTTCCCGTGGATTGATTGGCATGAGAAATATTTTGATGACAGCTACAGCAGGTGAAGCCATTATGAGCCATCGTTTTATTGGATTTGAACCTTACAAAGGCGACATTCCAAGCCGTATTAGCGGTTCTATGATTAGTATGGATAATGGAAATGCAATTCCTTATAGTATAAATAATTTACAGGACCGCGGAACTTTCTTTGTAGATCCCGGTGAACCGGTATATGAAGGTCAGATAATGGGCGAACATACCCGCCCCGGCGATTTGGTGGTGAATCTTACCAAAACCAAAAAACAAAGCAATGTGCGTGCTTCAGGTACGGATGAAAAAGCCCGGATTTTTCCGGCAGTAAAGTTTTCATTGGAAGAAGCCTTAGAATATATTCAGGCCGACGAGTATGTAGAAGTAACCCCTAAATCAATAAGACTTAGGAAAATATACCTCAAGGAAACCGACCGAAAACGCAATACCAAATCAGTATTGGTAACAGCATAAATATTTTAAATAAAAGGTTTGTTGAAAAAGCAATAATTGCTATTTTTGCAGACCTTTAAAAATTCCTCCTTAGCTCAGCTGGTTAGA
Source organism: uncultured Chitinophaga sp. (assembly GCA_964355045.1). Taxonomy (GTDB): domain Bacteria; phylum Bacteroidota; class Bacteroidia; order NS11-12g; family UBA9320; genus JABWCE01. Next base: position 6,262 of record CAYHCM010000185.1, read on the forward strand.
GCATCTGACTGTTAATCAGAGGGTCGCTGGTTCAAGTCCAGCAGGGGGAGC
>CAYHCM010000186.1:0-6189 GCA_964355045.1 uncultured Chitinophaga sp.
TACCAAAGATGTTATCGTATCAAATTTGATTGATAGCATTAAAGCTCAATTGTAATTTAAAGAACTGCTTAAGTAAACAGGTTAAGGTTGAGGTTAAAGGTTAATTCTACCCTGACTTCACCTTGCAACCTCAACCTAAACCTCAACCTAAACCTTCTTCCATTAACCTTTTTACTTTACCCTTTCAACTTTTCACTTTACCCTTTTTACTTTAAACTTTAACCTTTCTTTACTTTAAACTTTAACCTTTTTTTCACTTTAACCTTTCTCCTTTAACCTTTTTACTTTAACCTTAAACAATTACATTTGCCGCCTTTAAATTAATAAAAAATAAATGTCTAAAATTCAGGCTGCCATTACCGCTGTTGGGGGATATGTTCCCGAAAAAGTTTTAAGCAATAAAGATCTTGAACATATGGTGGATACCACCGATGAATGGATACAATCCCGAACCGGGATTAAAGAACGACGGATATTGGAAGATGGCAAAGGCACTTCAGATATGGCCGTAATGGCTTTAAACGAATTATTGAAAAAACGCGGAATAAGCGCTATGGAAATTGAACTGGTAATTTGTTGTACCATAACCGGCGATCTTATTTTTCCGGCTACCGCCAATATAATTTGTGATAAAATTGGTGCCAAAAATGCCTGGGGTTTTGATTTGGCCGCTGCTTGTTCGGGTTTTTTATTCGGACTGGAAACAGGTTCAAAATTTATTGAATCGGGGGCATATAAAAAAGTAATTGTAATTGGAGGCGATAAAATGTCGGCTATATTGGATTATACCGACAGAAATACCTGCATAATTTTTGGGGATGGAACAGGAGCTGTATTATTAGAACCCAATGAAGAAGGACTCGGAGTGTGTGACAGCATATTGAAAACCGATGGTTCAGGTCGCGAATTTTTGCATCAAAAAGCAGGAGGCTCATTAAAACCACCAACCATAGAAACGGTAACAGCCCGCGAACATTATGTATATCAGGAAGGAAAAACCGTTTTTAAATTTGCCGTGACCAATATGGCCGAGGTAAGCAAAGAAATAATGGACCGCAACAATTTAAAACCGGAAGATATTGATTATTTGGTAGCCCATCAGGCCAATAAAAGGATAATAGATGCCACGGCTGACCGAATGGGAATTAGTTCAGAAAAAGTACTGATGAATATTCAGCGCTATGGAAATACTACCAACGGCACCCTACCCTTGTTGCTATGGGATTTTGAAAAACAATTAAAAAAAGGCGATAATCTAATTCTCTCCACCTTTGGCGGAGGATTTACCTGGGGATCCATTTATTTGAAATGGGCGTATAATTCGTAGAGGATTTTGAACACGATTTTCTAGATTCTTTAGATCAACAGGATTGTTCTGAAATATCATGTTTATAATGGAAATCAATTTAATCGTGTCTAAAACTGCGGCCCCAAGAAAAACTGGAATAAAAATTTCTTTTGCGATACCGGTTCATTAAGGGGGGCATCGTCAAATCTCCATCCGCAATCAAGTCCTAACAAGCCAAACATTGGAAGGAAAAACCGAACCCCAACACCGGCTGTTCGGTAAAGTTTGAAAGGATTATAATCTTTCATTGAATAAAATGCATTTCCTCCTTCGATAAAGGAATGTAGATACACGGTGGCCGAAGGATTGGTGCTTATAGGGTAGCGCAATTCCAAAGTATATTTATTAAAATTTACTGCCCCGCTGCCTTTGGTATATTGGTCATATCCCCGTTGTGAAATAACTTCTGAACCATACAAATTCCAGCCTACCAAACCGGTGCCTCCCAATTTAAATCGCTCGAAAGGCGAATAACCAACATCCTTATTGTAATAACTTAAAAATCCAAATTTAAAAGATGAGGCCAATACCAATTTACCTACAATCCGATGAAACCAAATAGCTTCTACTTTCCATTTATAATATTCAAGCCATTTGAATTTTTCAACTGGTTCAAGCTTTGAATAATCGGTATTTGGCCTGAACAATGAATATGGGGGTGTAAATTGGGTGGTAAGTGTAAACGTAGAACCTTCCATTGGGAAAATAGGTTGGTCGGTTGAATTTCGGGAAATTATATTTTGATAATTTATATTGTTGGCTCCGCCTTTCGTAAAACCTAATCCGGCTGTGCCACCAAACCCAAAGTAGCCGTTGTCTTTAAAATTATAATGCTGATAATTTATACTATGACTCAGGGTGAAATAATCATCGGGCCATTTCAAATATTTTCCTAAGGAAAGGGTAACCCCTGTAGTCCTAAGATATTGATAACGCTCATCCTTTTTACTAAATCCTCCAACATACAAATTGGTTTGAACCGAATGATAAATACTAAATGTAAACGAATTGGGCCGCTTGCCGCCAAGCCATGGTTCGCTAAACGAGAAATTATAGGTACGGTATCCAAGCCCGTTGCTTTGCACCCTGAGTGAAACACGCTGACCATCGCCGGCGGGCAAAGGATCCCATGCACCTTTTTTAAACATTCTTCGGGTTGAAAAATTATTAAGGCTCAAACCGATGGTACCTATAAAACCTCCCATACCTCCCCATCCACCTGAAGCTTCTATCTGATCGCTTGGTTTTTCCACTACTTTATATTCAATGTCAACCGTACCGTTTTGCGGATTTGGAATTGGATTTACGCCTAATTTTTCAGGGTCAAAATAATTTAATTGCGCCAATTCGCGTATTGAACGCTGAATATTGGCCCGGCTGAATTTATCGCCGGGAACAGTTCGCAACTGCCGTAAAATAACATGATCGCTCGTTTTGTCATTTCCGGTTACAATTACTTTATTAATAGTAGCCTGTTTCCCTTCATAAATTCGTATTTCCAAATCAATGGAGTCGTTTTCTACATTTACCTCTACCGGGTTAATATTAAAAAATAAATAACCGTCGTCCATATACAGGCTCGAAATATCATACCCTGCAGGGTTCATATACAGCCGGCTGTCTAATTTTGATTGATTAAATATTTCTCCTTTTTTTATTCCAAGTATTTTATCCAGATCGGCATTGGTATATTTTGTATTACCAATAAACGCAATGTTTCTATAATAATAGCGTTTCCCTTCCTTTACCTTTATTTCAATATTCAAAAGATTGGGGCGTATCTGATAAATTGTATCGCCTTCTATCTGAGCATCGCGATAACCCATACTGGCATATTTTTCAATAATTTTAGGTTTTTCTTCTTCATAGGTTTCTTCTATAAATTTTGAAGAGGCAAAAATATTGGCTTTGTTTTTTTTGCGTTTTGGTTTTTTCATGGCGGCTAATAGTTTGCGGTCGCTAACCATTTCGTTGCCAACAATTTTTATATCATACACCTTTACCCTGCTCCCTTTATTTACAGTAATCCGCATAATTTGCCGGCCGGGTTTGTCGGCATCATCGGTTCTTTTAATAATTACTTCGGCATTATAAAATCCTTTTTTATAAAAATAGGCTTTAATTTTATTAAGGGTTTTATTGGTTAAATTTTCGGTAATAATCTGGTCGGCTTCCAAATCCAGTTCATCCTTTACATTTTTAGTTTCAGCTTTTCGCAATCCCCGTATCGAATATTTTGATAATCGGGGTCTTTCAGTTAAAAGAATGTTTAAATAAATAAGGTTTTCCTTTATACCTGTGCAATAAATTTTTACATCCGAAAACAAACCCTGTTTCCATAATATTTCCACAGCCTTTCGCAATTCTTCACCCGGCACACTTATTACGTTGCCCATAGATAGCCCTGAAATTAATACAATAACATTTTTGTCCATAAATTGGGTACCGCTTACGGTTATGGAACCTATCTCATATTTGGCAGGAGTGAGATAATCCAGCTTTACATATCCTGAATCAATACCCTGAGCCAAAATTTTACCTGTTACTAAAAGAACTACTGAAAATGTAATTATTAATTGCTTCAATTTGCTTTTTATATTTTTATTATGCTGTAATCTGTTCACTTGTTTTTCCAAATCGTCGTTCACGGTTTTGATAATCTAATAATGCCTGATAAAGATGTTCTTTTCTAAAATCGGGCCAAAGCACATCGGTAAAATAAAATTCGCTGTAAGCCAGTTCCCATAATAAAAAATTACTTAAGCGATATTCGCCACTTGTCCGTATCAGTAGTTCGGGATGGGGAAATGGTTCGGTGGTTAAGGATGATGTTATCAGGTTTTCATTAATATCCTCAATATCTATTTCACCTGATTTTATTCGTTGAGCTATTTTTTTTACCGAATTTACAATATCCCATTTCGAGCTGTAGCTTAATGCTAAAATCAAGGTAGTTCGGGTATTGTGTTTTGTATTTTCAATGGCTTCGTTCAGTTCGGCCAGGCAATCTTTAGGCAATTGCGTTAAATCGCCAATGGCTTGTAAACGAATATTGTTTTTTAATAATGTTGGAGTTTCTGCTTTAATGGTTTTTACCAAAAGTGTCATTAAAGCATTCACTTCCATTTGCGGCCGATTCCAGTTTTCGGTACTAAAGGCATACAGTGTAAGATACGGAACTCCAAGTTCGGCACAACTTTCGCATGCCTCACGTACCGCTTTTACCCCATTTTCGTGCCCGAATATTCGCATCAATCCTTTTTTCTTAGCCCATCGCCCGTTGCCATCCATTATAATGGCTATGTGTTTCGGTAAGGTCTTTTTATCAATTTGTTCTAATAATCCCATACCGCTGAAGGTTTATTAGGCCAGCACACAATGGGCGTAAACCGGTATGAAAATGAAAACATTGAAAACATATACCAGTCCTTTAATCCCGGATCACCGCGCATATCACCGGCTGTACTCAGCGGTTCCGTTACCCCCTCCACCTCTGGCGATCTATCTGAAAGAGCAGCCGATAATGACCCGTATTGTTTTGAATGATCTATTAAATTTGGGTACGTTTTGCTAACATCATCCAGATAATCAGTAAAGGTTTTTCGGTAAACAAATTCAAAACCAAGAGTTAGATTCGTGTTTACCGACCACTTGAAACCCATACCAAAAGGGATAGCAACTTGTCCTAATTTATAAGCCTGACTGGTAGTTTGTCCTTCGGTGTGTATAGTTTGCAAATTAAACCAGTCGCCATTGTATTTGGTTTTTGGGTTAAAATGAAATACGGCAACGCCAAGTTCCAGATAGGGTGTAAAATTTTCGGTTCGAACCTGCGAACCAAAAGGCTTAAAATTAAACTCCATCATGGATGATAGTTCAAAAATATTGGATTTAAAACTCAGGTTCCGATATTTATTTTCTTTAAAATTTTTATCGTCGCCGCTAATGGTTCCTATCTGCAAGGCAGGTTTTATTGACCAATACTTGCTAAGGTTATACCTGAAAAAAACTCCTCCTGCCACATGCGATTCTTTTAAAACAACGTTTCGGGCCAGGTCGCCATTATAGTTTGAAGCACCTAGCATACCGCCAATTTCCCACTTTTGTGAAAATGCTGAAGAGCTTGTAAAAAATACAGCTAATAATATGTAGGAATATTTTAAAATGCTGTTTGGCATGTTATACAGTAAACGTCCTTTAATAACAATTGTTACACCGGAATTTGAAAGTTGCAAAAATATTAAAAAAAGGCCGTAATAAATCGTTTATTTATCGGAATTGAAAGCATTTAACTTTGCTGGTAACGAGGCGATAGGTAAGGCTCAATCCAAAAATTGAATACAAGTCTTTGTTTTTTGAATTACCTCTTGGCGTTCCGGTTTCATGGGCTGTTGCCCCCGGATCAGCCATGGCCGAGGCAATGGGGCCATATTGGCTTTCAATATAAAATGGCTCAGCATACTTTCCGCCTACATCGTCCAAATGATCGGTAAATGTTTTCCGAACGGTATATTCCAACGCTACCATCCAACTTCTGTTCATATAGCATTTTAAACCCAAGCCAATCGGTACGGCCATCTGGGTTAATGAATAGCGTTTCAAATCATTGTATTCAGCCGTTTGTTGTCCTTCAGTACTTAGGGCTTGCAAATTTAACCACTCGCCATCGCGGTTAGCAAGAGTCTGGTATCCATTGGTACCGGTATTGTGCCAGCTATTGGCATCATAAAAAAATTGGGCTTGTGGATTAAATTTAAATACGGAAATACCGGTAGTAAAATAGGGTATAAATCCTCTTTGTTTTCGGCGATCCATCAAACGAAGATTAATATCAACCCCAC
>CAYHCM010000187.1:0-6176 GCA_964355045.1 uncultured Chitinophaga sp.
AGATCGAAGTAAATAAAAAATCTCTCGAATCTTTACTTTTAGTATTGCGCGAACAAGCCAAAAGCGATACTAAAATAGCCGGTATTCTGAAGCAATTCAATCTGCTTTAATTGCCAATTTTTTTTCTTCCGGTACTTTCCACCTTAACCTTTTTACTTTAACCTTTCTACTTTAACCTTTCTACTTTAACCTTTCTACTTTAACCTTTACCCCTTTCTACTTTAACCTCCAATGTACATATTAGGCATCAATGCATATCACGCCGATTCTTCGGCAGCAATTTTTAAAGACGGAATATTGATTGCTGCCACCGAGGAAGAGCGTTTCAGGCGAATAAAACATTGGGCTGGATTTCCAAGTGAGGCTATAAAATTTTGTTTGCAGGAAGCCGGTATAAACTTAAAAGATGTAGATTATATTTGCATTGGGCGTGATCCAAAAGCCAAAATATGGAATAAAATAAAGTATGTTTTGAAAAGTTTAACCAAAAAAAATACTCTTCTTTTTGATCGCCTTAAAAATTCGAATAAAGTAGCCAGTTTAGAACATGAGCTTGCTTCGATAAGCGGATTAAGTGAATCTGAAATAAAACCAAAAATAAGGAATGTTGAACACCATCGCAGTCATTTGGCTTCAGCATTTTTTGCCAGTCCATTTGATGAAGCCGCTATTTTATCCATTGATGGTTCAGGCGATTTTACTACCACTATGATTGCTGTTGGTAAAGGAAATCAAATTACAGTGTTGGACTCGGTTGATTTTCCGGTAAGTGCCGGACTGTTTTATACTGCATTCACCCAATATCTTGGTTTTCCGCATTACGGTGATGAATATAAAGTAATGGGATTGGCGCCATATGGTCAACCAATATATGCAGAACAAATCCGTAAAATTCTGCATTTCAAGGAAAATGGATTATTTGATTGGGACTCAGCTTATTTTACAAATCCCAACGAAATGAAGCTTGATTATTCTACTCATATTCCAAATATCTCAACTTTGTATGGCAACAAAATGATTGAAACATTTGGCCCTGCAAGAATACAGGGCGAGGAACTTTCACAAAAACACAAAGACATTGCAGCCAGTGTTCAAAAAGTTTGCGAGGAATTAATCCTTCATATTTTAAATCATTTACAAAAAAGAACTGGTTTGGAAAATATTTGCATTGCCGGTGGTGTAGCTCAAAATTCTGTAGCCAACGGGAAAATAATAGAAAATACAGGTTTTGAAAATTTATATATTCCTTCTGCAGGACATGATGCCGGAATTAGTATGGGCTGCGCTATGTATTTTTATAATCATATTTTGAACCAACCCCGAATGCCTCCTATTTATAATGCATATACAGGCAGCAAATTCAACAATGAGGAAATTGAAAGTTTTTTACAGGAAAAAAAAATTAAATATGAACGCCTGGAAGATGATGAACTTTATGATAGAATTACAAATAAATTAATAGAACCCGGTGTGGTGGGATGGTTTAGCGGAAGGGCTGAATTTGGGCCCAGAGCCCTTGGAGCAAGAAGTATAATTGCCGACCCGCGAAATGCAAAAGCTAAAGATTTATTAAATGCAAAAATTAAACGAAGAGAAAGCTTTCGCCCCTTTGCACCGAGTATTTTAAAAGAATATGTTTCAGAATATTTTACAAAGGTGGAAGATGTGCCTTTTATGGAAAAAGTATTTCCAATAAAACCTGAAAAATATTCTGTAATACCTGCTGTAACCCATGTAGATGGAACAGGCAGATTGCAAACGGTTGACAAATTGGTTTCTCCCCGTTATTATAATTTAATTGAACGGTTCAGGCAAAAAACCGGCGTTCCAATTTTACTCAATACCTCCTTTAATGAAAATGAACCGATTGTAAATACACCAGCCGAAGCTTTGGATTGTTTTTTAAGAACCCAAATGGATATGTTGGTTTTGGAAAATTGTTTGATAGAAAGATAAATCTTAAATTTGTTCTAAACTTAAAAAAAAATGGAAGTAAAGGAGCCTGACATTCATTATGGAAATTATACCTATGCCGATTATCTAACATGGACGATGGATGAAATGGTGGAACTGATTAAGGGTAAAATTTACAAAATGAGTCCTGCTCCTAAAAGGATTCATCAGGAAATTTCTGTAAATATTGCTACTAAAATTTTCATACACCTTCAAGGGCAAAAATGCAAGGTATATCCTGCCCCATTTGATGTTCGGCTTCCAGTAAAATCAAAAAGGAATGAAGATATTACCACGGTGGTTCAGCCAGATATAAGTGTTATATGCGATCTTTCAAAATTGGATGATGCCGGTTGCATTGGGGCACCTGATATAGTTATTGAAATATTATCGAAAGGAAATAATAAAAAAGAACTCAAATATAAATATGAGGTATATGAAGAATCGGGCGTAAAAGAATATTGGATTATTCAACCTGAGGATGAAAATATGACCGTTTATACTCTTGTAGATGGAAAATATATTCCCTCCAAATTATTTACTTCAGGGGATGAAATAACAACCCCAATTCTTCCGGGATTTGTGTTAAACCTTGAAGCACTTTTTGACAATTTGGATTAAAATAAACTGGAATAAATAAGGTAGATATTGAAAATTGATTGACCTAAGAATAGGTTCTAAATCTTATTTTACAAAATAATATGTATTCGGATAAATTAAAAAATATAGAAGTAAAAGAGCCCGATATTCATTATGGAAATTATACCTATGCCGATTATTTAACCTGGAAGATGGATGAAATGGTAGAGCTTATTAAGGGTAAAATATACAAAATGAGTCCTGCGCCTAGAAGGATTCATCAAGAAGCCTCTTGGATTTTAGCACGTGAAATTAGTGCTTTTTTAAAATACAAACCTTGTCGAGCCTTTTCAGCACCCTTCGATGTTCGTCTTCCGGTAAAATCAAAAAAAAATGAAGAAATACTTACCGTTGTACAGCCTGATATATGCATTATTTGTGACCTATCAAAACTGGATGAGGCAGGTTGCATTGGGGCACCTGATATAGTTATTGAAATTCTTTCAAAAGGAAATAATAAAAAAGAACTTAAATATAAATATGAGGTGTATGAAGAATCAGGTGTTAAAGAATATTGGATAATTCAGCCCGAAGATGAAAATATGACCGTTTATACCCTTGTAGATGGGAAATTTATTCCCTCAAGATTATTTACTTCAGGAGATGAAATAACAACTCCAATCTTGCCTGGCTTTGTTTTAAATCTTGAGGAATTATTTGATAATTTAGATTAGGGATTTGTATATCGCCTCTTCCTTCTCAACCTCAACCTTAACCTCAACCTCAACCTTAATTTGAAAATTAGCATCATAACCGTCTGTCATAATGCTGAAAAAACTATAGAAAATACCATATTATCCGTTCTGCAGCAAGATTATCCGGATATTGAATACATAATAATTGATGGCTTGTCGGATGACGGAACCATGGATATTGTAGAGAAATACAAGGATAGGATTGCAAGAATAGTTTCTGAACAAGACAAAGGAATGTATGACGCACTTAATAAAGGAATTCATTTGGCAACGGGTGATATTATTGGAATAATGAATGCAGATGATGTTTTTGCCCAAATGTCTATTTTAACCAAAATAGCAACTTCATTTAAAAATAACCCGGCTTTGGATACCGTCTTCGGTGATGTGAATTTTTGCAACAAAGATGGAAAGCCGGTTCGGTATTATTCATCAGCTAAATGGAATCCAAACCGATTGGTTTGGGGCTATATGCCGGCCCATCCCACCTTTTACTGCAAACGAAAATACTTTCAAGAGATTGGCGGTTATTCTCTGAATTTTGAAATCGCGGCAGATTATGAATTACTCATTCGTTTTTTAAAAATAAATAAATTAACCTATTCTTATCTTCCCTTGTTGATGGTAACTATGAATAAGGGCGGAAAAAGTACCCGTGGACTTAAAAGTACATTTAAAATTAATAAGGAAATATTGATTGGATGTAAAATCAATGGAATTTATACCAATTATTTAATGCTCTATTCAAAATATCTATCTAAAGTTTTTGAATTAATCAACACCAAAAAATGAATGTTTTGATTACCGGGGCAAATGGTTTTATAGGTAATAATTTAGTCCCCTATCTGAAGGCCAATAATCTGACCATATATGAGGTAAAGAGAAATTTAACACACAAATCTGAAAATGAAATAGAATTTAAAAATCTATCAACCGAATGGATGAATTTGAAAGGAATTAATGCCATCATCCACTTGGCCGGTTTAGCACACGATTTAAGAAATAAAACACAAGCAGATGAATATATCAAAATCAATACAGATTTAACAGTTAACCTTTATGAGACTTTTTTAAACTCACATGCTTCTTTTTTTTTCTTCATGAGTTCGGTTAAGGCCACAGCCGATCCTTTGGATTCACCATTGCTTGAAACGGATTCGGCGCAGCCCGATTCTGTTTATGGTTTATCCAAAAGAAAAGCTGAAGATCATATTCTGAATAAGCTCCAAGCTCTTGGAAAAATGACTTATATTTTCAGACCATGTATTATTCATGGCCCCGGAAATAAAGGCAATCTTAATCTTCTTTATAAAATTGTAAAAAAAGGGATTCCATGGCCTTTGGGAGATTTTGAAAATAAACGATCATTCTGTTCCATTGAAAATCTCTCCTATATAATAAAGGAGTTTTTACAAAGGAAAGATATTCCCTCTGGTATCTATAATATTGCCGACAATGAAACAATATCCACAAATGAATTAATAGCATTGATTTCAAAATCGCTTAACCGTAAACCGAGAATTTTTAAAATCCCGAAGTCATTCATAAAACTGATCGCAAAATCAGGAGATATTTTACATTTACCTTTGAATAAGGATCGTTTAAAAAAACTTACCGAAAGTTATGAAGTGAGTAATGCAAAAGTGTTAAAAGCACTTGGCAAACCACTTCCAATTTCGGCAAAAGAAGGCCTCACTAACACTTTTTTATCATTTAATACGAATTAAAAAACAATGATCACCCTTAACATCCCCGAATTTATAAATAAAAACATTACCTATCGTAACGAAAGTTTCTTTATAAATGATTTAAGAATCCATCACGATAAACTTGCAGAAGCCATTGACGGAAAAAATGTGCTGGTTATTGGAGGTGCAGGTACCATTGGCAGTAGCTATATAAAAGCCGTTTTAAAGTTTAAACCGGCTAAATTATTTGTAGTAGATATTAATGAAAACGGACTTACGGAGCTTGTTCGCGATATCAGAAGTTCAATAGGATATAATATTCCGGTTGAATTTATTACTTATCCGGTAAATTTTGCAGACCGAGTTTTTGAAAAAATATTTTTGAATGAAGGCCCCTGGCATATCGTGGCCAACTTTGCTGCTCACAAGCACGTTAGAAGTGAAAAAGATGAATACTCCATTGAAGCCATGTTAGAGAATAATTTATTTAGGGCACAAAAGCTCTTAGCTTTATTGGCGCTAAATAAACCTGAACATTTTTTTTGCGTCAGCACAGATAAGGCTGCAAACCCTGTCAATATTATGGGTGCCTCTAAAAAACTGATGGAAAACCTGATTATCGCTTATTCTGATAGCTTTAAAATTAACACGGCCCGTTTTGCCAACGTGGCTTTTTCTCAAGGAAGTTTGTTGGACGGTTATTTGGAAAGGGTTTCAAAAAATCAGCCCCTCTCCTGCCCTTCTGATATCCGACGGTTTTTTGTATCGCCTGAAGAATCAGGACAGATATGTTTGTTGGCCACAATTCTTGGCAATTCAGGACAAATTTTCTTTCCTAAATTTGATTTTGAAAAGGATCAAACTTACTTTAAAGAAATAACCATTCGTTTTATTGAAGCCATGGGATTGCAACCCGACATTTGTGAATCAGAATTTATAGCCATTGAAAGAAGCCAAAGCCCTGATGGCAAAACATACCCTGTTTATTTCTTTGAATCAAACACCTCAGGTGAAAAACCGTATGAAGAATTTTTTACCGACGAGGAAGTTAAAGATATGAATAGGTTTGCAGGTCTTGGAATTATTACACCGGAAAAGAAAAATCTTAATGAAACCTTAATATCAATTGAAGAATTGAAGAAAGTTTTTGAAAATAATAGTTTGGATAAAGCAATAATCGTGAACGAAATCAAAAAACTGT
>CAYHCM010000188.1:0-6145 GCA_964355045.1 uncultured Chitinophaga sp.
GTGCAGGCGAATTTGTCCGAAAAACATAGTCCAGTTACCTAGTGTTCCGGATGGAGATTGAGAGAATACGGGAATATTCAATAAAAGTAAAAAAACGGAAAGGATAATTTTTGTTTTCAATTTAATTTTTGTGTTACAACTTTTTTTTGGGCAATTTGTCTTTTTCTTTTTTGTAGTGTTCGTGTGTTGTAACCGGTGAATTATTTTTTGCTGCCCGCATTTGAAATACACTTACCATCATTGAAAACGCCATTGAGAAATAGATATATCCTTTCGGAATTTCAACCTCAAATCCCTCGCTTACCAATGCAAACCCGATAAGTAGTAAAAATGAGAGAGCTAAAATTTTATATGAAGGATGCCTGTTTACAAAATTGCTGATTGGTTCTGCAGCTACCAGCATTATTAAAACCGTAACAATAATAGCAACATACATTATCCAAATTTCATCTACCATTCCTATTGCCGTAATTATACTATCAATGGAAAATACCATATCCATTATCAATATTTGAAAAAAAACCTGTGCAAAGGTTGCTGCTTTGATATTTTTGATTTGGTCACCTTTTTCACCCTCCATTTTATGTTGTATTTCAGCCGTGCTTTTATACAATAAAAACAAGCCTCCTGCTATCAATATCAAATCTTTGATGGATATGCCCTGCTTAAATATTATGAATAAATCGGCATCCAATTTCATTATCCATACCACGCTTGCCAACAATGCCAATCGCAAAACCATGGCCATTAATAAGCCATAAAACCGTGTCTTTTTCTGTTGTTTTTCGGGAAGTCGGCCTACTAAAATAGAAATGAAAATAACATTGTCCAATCCCAGAACCACTTCTAAGGCTATTAATGTTAATAGCGAAACAACAATTTCGTATTCCATAATCAGGTGAATAATTATATTCTATTTCAATGCCAGCAAAGGAACACTCAATTGATACGATATTTCCATTGTGTTACTTATGTTAAATATTTTTTCAAACACATTCCTTTTATGTGTCAACATGGCAAGGATATCGGGTTTGTTGAGGTGTACAAAGTTTTCAATCGTATTTACTAAAATATTTTTTTCACCATCTACAATATCCAGACTCATATTATGGAATTTGAAATGCTCTGAAAGAGATTTAACAAACACTTCAGAATTAAATTTCTCATTTTTAAAAAATGATTCAACATCATTTGTAATATAAAAAATTGCTAAAGATGCCTCCAATTTTTGGCTTATCTTTATTACCTGTTTCAATTCTTTTTTCAAATTATTCAAATCTGCACAGGCATAAGCAATTGTTTTAATGCCATCAAACTTATAGTTATGAGGAATAGCCAGAACCTGGCAATAGGACTGTTCAATAACACTCGCCGTATTGCTCCCAATAAACAATTTCCTAAATCCACTGGCTCCATGAGTTCCAATTATTATTAAATCAATAAATTGATCATTGATTGTTTTTGTAATGCCTGCAATTACCGAAGTTTCGAATGCGACAAGAAATTTCGTGTTATTCTCATCCCTCTTCATTTTAAGTGAATGATACGTTTTATCTATAAATTCTGTAAGTATTTTTAATTTTGATTCTTTCTCAGATTTAACGGCATTTTGGTAATCCACTTCCGGACTTCTGGTGGGAATAAGTACAAAAGTGGAATGAAAAAACAACAATTTACTTTCAGTTTTTTCGGCATAATGAATGGCATATTTTACGGCATCTGCCGAGCACTCAGAAAAATCAGTTGGTACAAGGATTGTTTTCATTGTATATAAATGTTTAGTGCCATATAAGTGTTGTATTAAATAGTGTTTGCCGTATAACCAAAGTTAATTTTTATTTGTATTTAATAGCAGTCCCTGAAATAATTGGCCATGTAAACTGATAATTATACTTAACATTAATTACAGCATCAGCACCTTCCTTTTTTGCTCTCTCTGTTAGCTTTGTCAAGAGTTTTTCGGGTCGGTTAAAAACCGAACCGTCAACCTGAATATATTTTAATTCAATATATTCCCGTGCAGGTATTATGGTTGTAAATACTTCAACTTCATTTTTGGAAGTCCTCTGTAAATTAGCAACAAAAGATGATACACAGCCAGAAAAAGTCAAACTAATAAAGAGCATTAAAAACAATATTAATTTTGATAAATAGGTCATGATTTTGATTTTATTAATAGTTGCTTTGAGAACGTAATTGTCCGTCCGATATAGAATTTACAATCAAAGTTTCGGGATAAAATATAGCCTGTCCGGTAGCAAGGTCGTGTGAACCGCCAACAATTCCTATCTCACCTGATTCAATCATTTCTTTTAAAATAGGGCTTCGTTCCATTATGGCTTTAACGGTCCTTTTAACATTAATGGTCGCCACTTTTTCTACAAATTCTCCATTGTTGGAATTTCGATTTTCAGAGGTAGTCGTTTCATCATCCACGGCTGGTCTTATTTTAGTAAGCAGGGCAGTCAGGTTGCCCATTTCTACATGGTCGCAAGCTCCTTTTACAGCACCGCATTTTGTATGCCCTAATACAACGATTATTTTAGCACCCGCTACTTTGCAGCCAAATTCCATACTGCCTAAAATATCTTCGTTGATAATGTTGCCCGCAATACGAATACTGAAAACATCACCAAGCCCTTGGTCAAAAATCAGTTCGGCTGATGTGCGGCTGTCAATGCAACTGAGGATTACCGCGAATGGGTGTTGCCCGTCTGATGTTTCGTTCGCCTGTTGTAAAAGATTGCGGTTTATTTTCAGGTTGTCCATAAACCGTTTGTTTCCTTCTTTCAATATCCTTAATGCTAAATCGGGGGTTATGGCTTCCTGCATTTCTTTGGTTAGTGTTTTCATTTTTTTTGTTTTTGATTGTTTATATATAATTTCCTTCGTTATTCAATTAAAAATGGAACTTTCCCGTCTGTAATAATTATTTTACTATTGGGTGATTTTGATAATTCGTTAAATGCTTCAATACTTCTGATTTTAATAATTTGATCGGTCAAACCTTCCGATAGTATCTTTTGAGCATCTTTAGTCCCGGTGGCTTCAATAATTTTGCGTTCGGCCTCCAATTTTTCTTTTTGTAAAACAAACACCATTCGCATGGCATCTTGCTCTGCCTGTAATTTTTGTTCTATAGAACTTGATAATCCGGCAGGCAATTGAATGCTTTTCATTAATACCGCCTCCACAATAATTCCTCGTTCAGTCAAGGTTTCGCCCATTTTAATTTTAATAGCTTTTTCAATTTCAGCTCTCATACCCGAGTGCATATCCTTGGCAAAATACTTTGCACACACATCAGCAGAAGCGGATCTAAATACATTGGATATTATAGTTTCGTATTGGAGACCTATGTTTCTGATGACTTGAGCGACACTATCTTTATTTATTTTGTAAAGTATGGATATTTGTGCTACTACACTAAGCCCTTCCTTACTTGGCAAGCTTAGAGACAGTTCTATATCATTTATTTGAATGGTTGTTTTTACAACTTTGGATGTAAACGGATTAAACCATATAACCCCTTGGATTTTAGCTTTGTCGGAAAGCTTACCGAGTTTTTGTTTTACACCAATTTCTCCGGGTCTGATTATAGCACAACTGCTCAATAATAGTATTATTAGGGTTATCGGTAAAAAATTATTTGTTCTCATGATTTTGATTTTTAAAGGATACATTATTTTTTTGATTTGATTAAAAGGGTTCTATAAAATTTATTTTTTCAACCGTTATATTTTTTGTTTTGGCATTAAGTTCATAATCCTTTATCAATTCCACCACATCATAAGCGATTGATACAGATTTTGAGCAATCAATAATTACTTTTGAGTTTACAGGAATATCATCCAAAACTTTTATAACACTTGCTTTATTAAAAAACGACACTTCCTGAGCTAATTCTATAGAGTAAACTCCACGTCCTTCTTCATTCGTTTTAATTATTTTCAAATGATGAGAGTTTCGGTAACTATGGCGTAAGGTATAAAAGAGACCAAAAATTAATCCTGCAGTAATTCCTCTTAATAAATCAGTGGATAAAATAGCCACTACAGTTACTGTAAAAGGTACAAATTGCTCCCATCCTAATTTATACATCTTTATAAAAAGGGATGGTTTGGCCAATTTGTAACCTACCATTAAAAGAATGGCGGCCAAACTTGCCAAGGGTATCATATTTAAAACGCTTGCTATTGTCAGCGCACTTATCAATAAAAAAACTCCATGAAGTATAGCTGACATTTTTGTTTTGCCACCAAAGGCTATGTTCGCCGTGCTCCTTACAATTACTTGTGTTACCGGTAATCCACCAATTAAACCTGAAATTACATTTCCCAAGCCTTGTGCTTTTAATTCTCTGTTGGTTGGAGTAATTCCTTTATCCGGGTCCATTTTGTCGGTAGCTTCTACACAAAGCAGGGTTTCTAAACTGGCTACTATTGCTAATAGAGCGGCAATTTTCCACACTTCAAAATTTGTAATTGCTGAAAAATCAGGAAAAGTGAACTGACTGAAAAAACCTTCTATGTTTTCAGGAACAGGTATTCTTACAACCTGATCGGCAGCCAATGTGAAATTTAAAATGCCGTTTTGATAAAAATAATTTAATGTAATTCCAAAAAGCACCACTACAAGCGGGCCGTTTATCATTCCGAAAAATTTATGTTTTTTAGTTAGCACTGCATCCCACAATATAAGTATTGCTAATGAAATGGCTGAAATGAGCAATGCACCCGGTGCAAAATAGTCGAACGCATAGAAAATTTCAGAGAAAGAAGTTTGACCATCAGCCTGAATAAATTCCAGATCTCCAAAAGCGTCCTTATCCCAACCCAAAGCATGAGGTATTTGCTTTATAATAATCAAAAGCCCGATACCGGTGAGCATACCTTTAATAACCGATGAAGGAAAGAAATAGGCAATGAATCCCGCTTTGGCGTAGCCCATAATAAGTTGGATGATACCTGCCAACACAACCGCAAGTAAAAATGCTTCCCAGGAACCGCCTAATGTTGAAATGGAAGTTAAAACAATTACTGCCAAACCGGCCGCCGGTCCGCTAACACCTAATGGTGAACCACTGGCTACACCTACAACAATGCCACCAATAATACCTGCAATAATACCTGCAAACAAGGGTGCTCCTGATGCAAGTGCAATCCCTAAGCATAATGGCACTGCAACAAAAAACACAACAATGCTTGCAGGTAAGTCGTGCTTTATTTCTTTAAACATATTTTTTACTTCCATATTTTTATTTTTGATTTTGTCGGGGGCAAAAATAGTAATAGTTTTTATAATAATAGTAATACTATCATAAATAATGGTAAAATAATTTTTCCTATCTTTGCCCCCGTTGATTTAAAAGCAACCAAAAAAAACGATAAATGAAGCTACAGTTACAAATTAAAATGAATGAGGCAATTTTTCTCCGTGACCCTGAGGGGTCGGAGTTGGGAAAAAAAATTATTAAACACAGTATTCAGTTAATATACAAATACGGCTTTGAGGCATTTACATTCAAGAAGCTGGCAGATGATATTGGCACAACAGAGGCCGGGATTTACCGATACTTTGAAAACAAACATAAGCTCTTGATTTACTTGACTGCCTGGTATTGGGGTTGGCTTGATTTTCAAATTAGTTTTCATAACAATAACATTAAAGACCCAGTTGTTAGATTAAAAAGGATAGTAAAACTATTGGCTACTGCCATTGCTGATGATGAACAAACAAGTTATGTTAATGAAAGTTTATTACATCAAATTGTGATTGCAGAAGGGTCAAAGGCATATTTAACCAAACAAGTTGGTGAGGACAATAAACAACATTTTTTTAAACCTTATAAAGACCTTTGTGCTGTAGTAGGCAATATTATATTGGAATGTAACCCGCAATACAAATACCCAAAATCATTAGCATCCACAATAATTGAAATGGCACATTTTCAAAATTTCTTTATGAATAATCTTCCGTCACTAACCGATTTTGGCGAGAATAAAGAAGAAACAGACATTATTTTGTTTTTGAATGATTTGGTGTTTTCAAGTATCAATAAAGTTTAATTGAAGAAGTTCTGATATAACATTTTGTAATCTTGGGCAATGGTATATTAGTCAAGCGAATACAATATATAAATAGG
>CAYHCM010000189.1:0-6077 GCA_964355045.1 uncultured Chitinophaga sp.
CTCAAAATTTTGCTTTCCCAAGGATTTCAGAACAGTTCCATTCGCCTGTTTAACCCATTCTTCTTTTTTCAACTCTGTCCGCTCATCTACATAGAGCGAAACTATTATAAAATCTTCTTTTAGTCGTTTTAAAATCTCAGGTTTTATCCAAACGTATTCTTCCATTCGTCGGCAACTTGCACACCCATGCCCGGTAAAATCCAAAAAAACAGGCTTATTCAATTTCTTAGCGGCAGCTATGGCTTCAGGGTAATAAAAATATCCTGTGAGGCCATGCGGTAAATGAAGTATATCCGAAAATCGGGCTGTGTTTTCATTTTTTTCTGTATTATTTCCACCGCTTAAAACAACGTAATCCTGAGTTCCCATAGGGGGTAAAACTCCCGATAAATGTCTTAGCGGTGCCCCCCACATTCCGGGAAATAAATAAAAGGCAAAAGCAAAAGACATAAAAGCAAACATATAACGAGGCACGGAAACGTAGGGTAAATCGCTATCGTGTGCAAATTTAATTTTGCCTAAAAAATAAAGTCCCAAGGTAATGGACAAGCTTATCCAGATGGCTATAAAAACTTCACGGTCCAAAATGCGCCAATGATATACTACATCAGCCTGAGATAGAAATTTAAGTGCAAGGGCAATTTCAACAATTCCTAAAACAACTTTTACCGAATTAAGCCAGCCGCCTGATTTTGGTAAACTGCTTAGCCATGCTGGGAAAAAGGCAAATAAGGTAAACGGCAAGGCGAACATGAAGCCAAAACCGAGCATCGCAAAAAACGGACGTATAAATTCGCCTTTGGCGGCCAATATAGCTACTGAACCGACTATTGGAACGGTACAACTAAACGATACGAGTACTAAAGTAAAGGCTATAAAAAATATTCCGATATACCCTCCCCTGTCGCCTTGTTGATCCATTTTATTAACAAATGAACTTGGCAATACGATTTCAAACATTCCTAAAAAGGAAGCTGCAAAAATCATAAAGATTAAAAAGAAAATAATATTGGGTAACCAGTGAGTGCTTAGCTGATTGGTAAATGCCTCACCAAAAATGGCAGCTAAGGCCAAACCTAAAACCAGCGATATTACCAATATACTTAATCCATAGAATAATGCCATTTTACGACCTTTCACCTTGTCTTTTTGCTTGGTAAAATAAGCCACTGTCATAGGAATCATAGGAAAAACACATGGAGTAATTAATGCAATTAATCCACCGCCAAGTCCCAATAAAAAAAGCCCCCATAGCGATTCATCCTTCAATTTCTTTTTATTGCCTTCTTCTTTTTTGATTTCCTCTTTTTTTTCCGGGGGTTTACTACCTTTTTCAATTACGCTATCAGGTTTGACAGGGATACTTTCTTTTATTTCGTCCCCTTTCAAAATAGTTAATTCAGGAATTTTTAAAATATCCTCATGCGGCAAACACATGGATTCGGTGCAGGTTTGATATTCAATTACCGCCGATAATTTAAACTTGTCACTTAAAATTTTTATTTTTTGATGAATTTCAGCTTTGTCTTCAAAATCCTTTACCTCACATTCAAATATTTCATCAATATATTTTCTGAACCCAACCGACACGGGCTCTCCCATTTTTTTGAAAGCTCCGTTTTCTGAAAGTGTAAGGGTATAAGGAATTGGGTCGCACTTAAAATCGTTGGCATACATGTGCTGATGTTTTGGAACAACGCCTTTTAAAATCAATTCAATCACATCCCCAACCTTGGCTTCTTTTACATTATAGGATACCGTCCATTTAACCGGCTTTGGTGTATTATCATCCTTAATGGCTACTAATTTTTGGTTATTGTCGGGCAATTGGGAGCAAGCCATATTGGATAAGCTTACCATTACTATTAATAAAATTTTTAACCTAATCATAATTTCTTTTGCAAATAACGCCAAAATCATTTAATGAATTGTTGCCTGATTTCCATTTTAATGTACAAAAAAGTAAGAACCTTGCGTTATTACTCTAATTTCTGTGTAAAAATCAAAATACTATGACAATTTACCTAACTTATCTTTGCTGTATTGTACGTTGCATGAGAACTCTTCTTTTTTTACTTTTTACAACTTCTGTTGGATTTGCTCAATCCACAAAAATTACTACTGAGCAATACATTATTAAATACAAAGATTTTGCTATAATTGAAATGTTTAGAGCCGGTGTTCCGGCAAGTATTACTTTGGCGCAGGGTATTCTTGAATCGCAAAACGGTAACAGCCGCCTGGCCCGTGAAGCAAATAATCATTTTGGTATTAAATGTAAAACCGGCTGGGCAGGTAAAACAATTATTGCCAGCGACGACACTGATGGAGAATGTTTCAGGGCTTATGAATCGGTATTGGAAAGCTTTCAGGATCATTCTAATTTTTTAAGAGAAAACTGGCGCTACAGCGATTGTTTTAAGTTGGAAAGAACCGACTATGTGGCTTGGGCCGAAGGTTTGCGAAAAGCAGGATATGCCACCAATCCTAAATATAATACCCTGATTACCGGAATTGTTGAAAGATATAAACTTCATCAATATGATTTGGCTTCAATGCCTGAGGGAGTGACACCTGAATATGAAATAAAAAATAATGAATTACCTATAGTGTTTGTAAAGCAAGGGGAAACGGTAGATATTATTGCTCAAAAAAACGACATGAGTTCAAGGCAAATATACCGATACAATGATTTACCAAAAGGCACACCCATAGAACCGGGCGATGTAATATATCTTAAACCCAAACGCCGCAAAGGTTCAGAACCTTTTCATATTGTTCAGGATGGTGAAAATATGCATGACTTATCGCAGATGTATGGCATAAAATTAAAACAATTGTATAAAAAAAATCACATTGAACCGGGGGAAGAAGCTGTGACCGGAACAAAACTTTATTTGCAAAAAAAGAGTGATGCCAAGCCTGTAACCATGAGTAAAGAAGAGTTTGAACGAATAGAATCAGAAAAAAAATTAAAACAAAAACCTTTTAAAAAAGTTGAACCGAAAACTAAAGATTCAAGTGAAACAGTAAAAGAAACAGAACCTATAATTAAAGTGCCGGAGCCAGCAAATACGGAATATCATATTATGAAAGCCGGAGATAACCTGTACCGGATTTCTGAAAAATATCATGTTTTTGTTGAAGATATTTTAGAATGGAATGGAATAACTTCACCTGAGGGAATTTCAACCGGTGATAAAATATATTTAACCAAAGAAGCGGCCATTAAAGCCGGACTGATAAAAGTTGCCGCACCTAAAAAAGAACGTGATAAACCGGTTGTGAAAGTAAAAACTCATATTGTACTTAAAGGCGACACGGCGTATAGAATTTGTAAAACCTATGGTATAACTACTGCTCAACTTATAGAATGGAATGGCCTTAAAAATATTGACAGCATTAGGGAAGGACAGAAGTTGAAGGTTGGAGAGTGAATTACAACTCCGTTACTTTTTGCCATGGCAAAACTTTCGTGTTATTATTATTTCTCAACTGAATTTCATCTCCTGTATAAATTACGGTTCCTTCCGGATTTGATGTCAATTTCTCCCAAAATTTCAACCCTTTAAAATAATCTGTATTTACCGTTGTTCCTGATTTAATTTCTATTGGATGAAGCGTTTCTCCTTCGTCAATAATAACATCCACTTCATGGCCAGTATTATCTCTCCAAAAATAAAGATTACTTCTCAAACCCATGTTATACCTGTTTTTCAGCATTTCATTTATTATAAAATTTTCAAACAAATGACCTTTGTAACTGCTGGTTAATTCTAATTGTTCCGGACTGCCTATTCTCAATAAATGACTTGCTAAACCGGTATCATAAAAATAAAGTTTGGGGGATTTAGTAATCCTTTTGTTAAAATTTTTAAAATGCGGTTTAAGTAAATAAATTATATAACTGCTTTCTAACAAACTAAGCCATGAATTAATTGTATTTACAGCTACTCCTATATCCATCGCTAATGCTGAAACATTTAATATTTGCCCCACCCTTCCGGCACAAGCATGCAATAATTTTTCGAAGGCAAGCAAATTTTCAATATTTTTGAGTTGCCGCACATCTCTTTCTATATAAGTTCTGATGTATGTTTCAAACCAGATAGGATTATAGCCCTTAACTGTGGGTTCGGGGTACGAACCATAAAAAATATATTGCCAACAATTAGAATATTTTTCAGATAGATAACTGTTTTTTATTTCCTCAATGCTAAAAGGGACAAGGTCTAAATAGGCGATTCTTCCTGCAAGGGTTTGTGTAATATTTTCCTGCATTAAAAAATTATTAGAACCTGTTAAAATAAATCTTCCGGTTTCCTCGGATTCATCAATGATACTTTGCAAATATGAAAAAATTTCAGGCACTCGTTGTGCCTCATCAAATATGGCTCCGCTGATTTTGAATTTATTCAAATAGCTTTTAGGATCTTCCAAAAATAAATTTCTTTCTGTTGGATTTTCAAAAGATTTATACGGTTTATCCGGAAATACGCTTTTTGCCAAGGTGGTTTTACCACTTTGTCTTGGCCCAACGATGGCTATGCTCCTAAAATAGCCTGCAAGTTTTTTAAGATGTACAGATGCCTTTCTTTCAATCATTTGACTGCAAATATACAAATTTCTTACAAATTTGCAATCTGAATGAAAATCTGTAAGAAATGGCGGAAAGCCTTGACTTCATTGGATTAAAAAAATACAAAGGCGTTGAAAATTCCAAATTGCAAATTCCAAATTTCAAGCGCCAAATTTCCAGTTTCCAATTTCCAATTTCCAATTTCCATTTTCCATTTTCCATTTCCAATTTCACTCCCCCAACACTATCTTCTCATCCCCTGCCCTATAAGGCATCCACGTAATAATAAACTGAAACATTTCATCACTGGTTTTCATGCTGCCTCGTTTATCCGAAACCGTTTTTGGTGGATTGTTGGGATTGTTAGGGTTGTCTATAGTATTATCAAAAACCCCTTCTACAATTATGGTTGTTCCTTTAGGAAGTTTCACCGGTTTTTGAAAGGTATAAAAATATTGCCAGCGAAAATCCCATCGGGGAATCCGTATTAATTTTATGGTATCCCCTTGGGGAGTTAATCCAAATGCCTTGAACGAAGTTCCAAGCAAATGCATATGCGGATTTATGGTCAATACAGAAATATCTTCGGGCACTGTTCCTTTGGTTCGACATGTAATTATTCGGTTTGGTGGGATTACCAATGGAGGGATAATTTCCGATTGCCCGTTGGTGCCAAGCATTAATTCAAACGTAGGTCGTGTTGGTGGTTTGGCAGCATAAAAAACATTGATTCTGGATTTATCAAACATCGCCCTATGACTCGGTCCGTAATGAATATCATTGGCCACAAATGCCCCGTTTTTATTTATTTTAAAACCACCGATTCCTTCGGGATACAAAACTGGGTAAACCCCGGGTAAATAATTTACTGCCGAATGAACCCGTTCAGGTTCTGAAATATCATCGTTCCAAAGTTTTAAATTAATAAATTGCTGGTCATAATCTGTGGCTTGCAGGTTGGCTACTCTAATCCCTTCAAAAACATTTTCTTTTTTCAAAGGCAAATAATTGAGCAAATGCCCGTTCATGTGGTGCACATTATTTCCGTTGCCCGGAACAAATTCCACGGCTCTGACAAAAGTGTCATTTTGGATTTTAAAAGGAATTTTAACTGTTAAAAACAAATCCTGCCCATGGGCTTCCAACAATATACTATCTAAAAATAAAGTCAAATCAGGGGTTCCCAAAAGTGAGCCATTAGGAAACTTTGGTACCTTTGGCAGCGCAGATTTTGGCCCTTCATTAGCTCCGTTTTTTACCCATAGCTTCAACATCAGTTTTTCTTCTTTGGTTAAAATACGTTCTCCAACAAAATGGCTGTAATTTGGGTCGGCAAGCCATGGTGGCATAAAGCCGCGTTGGGTCACATCTACAATTGTTTTTTTCTTTCGCCAAACGTCTTTATACGTTATTAAACTAAAAGGAGCAATGCCATCGCTGCGATGACAGACCACACAATTTTCATAAATAATTGGGGCTATATGTTGGGTAAATGTTA
>CAYHCM010000190.1:0-1955 GCA_964355045.1 uncultured Chitinophaga sp.
CCCTTGTGTTTTTCGATTATTCCATAAGATATAGAAAGCCCCAAACCGGTTCCTTTTCCTACAGGTTTTGTTGTAAAAAAAGGTTCAAAAATATGGGAACGAATTTCTTCGGGCATGCCACTGCCATTATCACTTATCCGTATTTCTACATTTCCGTTTTTCTCACTTGTTTTAACTGTTATTTCACCCTCATTTTCAATAGCATCACACGCATTGCTCAGGATATTCATAAAAACCTGGTTCAGCTGTCCGGGGTAGCAATCAATTTCAGGAATATTGCCATACTCCTTGATTAATTTTATCCGGTTCTTAAGTTTGTTATTTAAAATAATCAGGGTATTGTTTAGGCCTTCTTCAATGCTGGAATGTTTCATATCATTTTCATCAAGTCTCGAAAAATTGCGCAGTCCTTTTACAATTTCAGCCGTGCGGTTGGCGCCGTTTTTTATACTGTTAAATAATTCCTTCATTTCGGGAAGAATTCTTTCCAGTTCAATTTCACTTATCAGCTTGTCAATTTTATTCCACTTTGCTTTGGCATCATCCGGATTTTTTACGGTCAGTATTTCCTGCAACACACTTTCAATGTCCGAATAATTAAATTCAAGTGATTCAATTCCACCCGAAATAAAAGTTACGGGATTATTAATTTCATGCGCTACACCTGCTGTAAGTACTCCTAACGAAGCCATCTTTTCTGATTCTACCAACTTGCTTTGAGCGGATTTCAATTGCTCAAATGCTTCTGTCATTTTGCTGTATGAGTTGGCATTTTGTATCGCGGTTGTTATATAGGAGCCCAAAGACCTTAATATATCAAGGTGATATTGGTTATAAGCATATTTGCGGAAACTTTGAACGGTTAACACACCAATGGGATTATTGTTAAAAAGTAACGGCATATAAATAAGGGACAGTGGATCTACAGATTTGGTGCCGTCTTCTAAGATTGCCAAATCTACTTTAATCTCCTGATCTTTGTATTGACTTATATAACGGGAATATTCCTTATAAACATCATTAATAAAAACTTCTTTTTTGTTTTCGATGCACCAAACCGGGAACTGATTTTTGTCCTCCATTGTTCTTGTATATGGTTCATAGCGTTTTCCTTTTTCAATGGCAAGCCTGTAATCTATTTTTTCTAAATCCGGATTGTATATACCGATACCGAAAATACTCGCATCCATCAAGCTGTTTACATTTTCATATATAGTATTCAAAATGGTATCAAGATTAAGGGTTGAAGTAATTTCCTGACCTATTTCGGTCAGCAGTTTCAGTTTACTGAAAGTATCTTCCAGTTCATCTTTTTGCTGGCGCAATTCTTCTGTTCTCTGTTCAACCTTTTGTTCCAGTTCTGTATTTTTCTGTTCTATTTCGGTTCTATGTAATTCAATCTGTTGGTAAGCTTTAGCATTTTCCAGGGCGGTAGCCACATAAATGGCGATGTTCATTAAATTGTTCAGATGATAACTTGTATAAGCGCTTTTTTCATATGACTGCACAGTAATTAAACCGATAATTCTATCCTTTATCATCAATGGCACATAAATAAAGGATAAAGGGTCAGAAGCCTGAGTCGAATCTTCGAGCATCCCTACTTCATCTTTATCTTTAAATTGAGAAATATATTTTGAGGATTCATTATAAATATCATTAATGAAAATTTCTTTCCTGTTTTCAATGCACCAAACCGGCAGCTGATTTTTATCTTCCATGGTTCTGCTGTAGGGTTGATAACGCTTTCCTTTTTCAATAGCTAATTGATAATCAATTGTTGAATTTTCAGTATTATATATGCCTATGCCAAACACACTCGCATCCATTAACTGGTTTACATTTTCATATACAGTATTTAAGATGGTATCGAGATCCAAAGTGGATGTAATTTCCTGTCCTATTTCACTTAACAATTGAACATTTTTATAAGCTTCATCAACCTGATTTTGAAG
>CAYHCM010000190.1:2055-6075 GCA_964355045.1 uncultured Chitinophaga sp.
AAGCACAAAATATCAGGCAAGTCTTCATAATTTTTTATTACCTCAATACGGTCTTTTAATTTATTATTGAGGATTACAAGTGTATTGTCAATCCCTTCTGCAATTCCGGCTTTTTTCATGTCATGTTCATCAAGGCGTGTAAAGTTTCGTAAGCCTTTTACTATTTCAGAGGTTCGGCTTGCCCCATTGCGAATGGTACTAATCAACATTTCCATTTCTGTAATTAGATTTTTGAGGTCAATGCGCTTTTGCATGGCATTGGTTTGTTCCCAAAGTTGCTGAGGGCTTTTTCCTTTTTCGGGTTCTGAAATCTGTGTTAATAATTCTTTCAGGTCGGTAAAGTTTTCATTAATTGATTCAATTCCACCTGAAATAAAATTAACCGGATTATTAATTTCATGAGCCACACCTGCTGTTAACACACCCAATGAAGCCATTTTTTCTGATTCCACCAATTTGGTTTGTGCCGATTTTAATTCGCCAAATGCCTCTGTCATTTTATTATACGATGTGGAGTTTTGAATAGCAATGGTAATATAGGTGGCCAACGTACGAAGGATATCAATATGGTATTGATTGTAAATATGTTTTTTAAAACTTTGAACGGTAATAACTCCAATAGGTCCGTTAATAGTCATCAGCGGCAGATATAATATACTATCCGGATCATCTCCGGCTTTTGGTTTTTGAATGGTCTTTATGTACTTATTATACTCCGTTTGAAAATCATTCATAATTACCTCCTTCTGATTTTTAAAGCACCAAACGGGTATTCTGTTTTCCTCATCGAGTGCAATAAACACGAATGGCAATTTTACCCCTTTTTCCATGGTACCCAAAAAGTCTAATCGGTTTTCAGGAGGATTATATATGCCTATTCCAAAAACGGTGGCATCCATCAGGCTGTTTACATTTTCATAAACGGTTTCAATAATTTTTTCGAGCGATAAGGTGGATGTAATTTGTTGTCCAATTTCACTTAATAATTTTACGTTGCTATAGGTGGCTTCAAGTTGATCTTTCTGTCTTAATACCTCCTCATTCTTTTGCTGTAATTCCTCAGTTCTCTGCTCTACCTTGTGTTCCAGTTCCACATTTTTTAGCTCAATTTCAGATTTTTGTTTTTCAATTAGATGATAGGCATAGGCATTTTCAATAGCTGTGGCCACATAAATGGCAACGTTTCTGAGAATATTTAAATGATTGAGGGTATAAGCGTCATTTTTAAAAGCCTGAACCGTGATTACCCCAACGGCAGTATCTTTTATAAACAAAGGGAGATAAATCATTGAATCACATATTTCACCTTGAACAGCCGATAGGTCTCCTTTTATATAATTCTTATAATCGTGTTTCCAGTCGTTGGTAAAAATTTCCTTTCGGTTGTTAAAAGTCCAGGCACCTGGCTTTTCATCACTGTGTATGGTAATTCTGGCTTCCTCAAATTTTACGCCTCTTTCCATTATGGAATACATAAGTGTTTCTTTTTCTTCTTCAAAAATACCGATGGCAAACACGGTGGCATCCATCAGTGAATTGATGTTTTCATAAGCACTGTCAACTACGGTAGATATGGTTAGATTGG
Source organism: uncultured Chitinophaga sp. (assembly GCA_964355045.1). Taxonomy (GTDB): domain Bacteria; phylum Bacteroidota; class Bacteroidia; order NS11-12g; family UBA9320; genus JABWCE01. Next base: position 3,641 of record CAYHCM010000190.1, read on the forward strand.
AAATAATATCCTGACCAATTTTACTCAGCATTTGCATGTTTCTAAACGCATCTTCCTCTTGTTTTTTAAGTTGAGAAATTTCGGTTTCTCCCAAAACATTACCCCTCTCACTAGGCTTACCCTTACTATCTGAAATTACATCATTACCTGCCAACCGTTTTGCTTCAAGCACCTGCATGGCATCTTTCATCACTTGCATCAGCTCATTTTTTTCCCAGGGTTTTTTAAGATATTGATAAATTTTTCCTTTGTTAAGGGCATAAATCAAGGTATCGGTATCGCTAAAGCCTGAAAGAATCATACGAATGTTGAGCGGACTATCTGGAAGACTGTTCAAAAATTCAACCCCGTTTAATTGAGGCATTCTTTGATCAGAAATAATCAGGTCGGGTGTAAACGATTCGAGTATTTTTAATCCCTCAGCCGCTGAACCGGCAGTCATTATTTCAAAATTTCTTCTGAATGATGACCTAAAAACTAGTAAGTTATCCTCTTCATCATCTACAAAAAGGACTTTTGGTAAGCTGTCGTTATAATCTGCCATAAGATATTAACTATTATTTTAGCGATAAACTATTTTCAATATTTATTTGTTAAAAATACTATTACGTGTTTTTTAAACTAATTTAAAAAATTAAATAAAATTTAAATGAAATTTTGAAACAGGTTATTTGGAACCATCCACAAAATACATTTCCAATTCACCTTTTCCTTTTACGTTTATTTTCCCCCTATACGTACAGTTAAAATCGTCTTTAATCAAATCATAAGTTGCCCTCGAAATATTAATTTTTCCGGGTTCTCCGTGGCTTTCAAGGCGTGCTGCAGTATTTACCGTATCACCCCATACATCATATGCAAATTTCAATTTTCCTACAACCCCTGCTATTACAGGCCCTGTGTTTATGCCAATTCTGAGCTGGGTTAAATGATCATTGGGATTAATTTTTTTGTGGTTGACCAAAAACGCTTGCATGTCAAGAGCCGCCATCACTAATTTTTGGGAGCTAAATTTATCCATAGCCGGCAAACCTCCTGTACACATATAGGAATCACCGATAGTTTTAATTTTTTCGAGCCCGTATTTTTCCACAATATCATCAAACGCCTGAAAACAATAATCCAGTTCGCTCAATATTACCTGTGGATCTAATTTTTCAGATATAATAGTAAAATCTTTGAAATCTGAAAACAGCACACCAACCTCATTGTATTTTCGGGCCATCGCTTTTCCTCTAAGTTTAAGTTCTTCGGCTATTTCGTAAGGAAGAATATTTAACAATAAGCTGTTTGCTTTATCCTTTTCCTTTTCTAATTCAATTTTTTGAGATTCAATTTCTTCTTTTTGTTGTTGGATTTTGGCCGTTCGTTCTATTACCTTTTTTTCAAGCGATTCGTTTGCCTCCTTTAGTTCCTGAATCAGATGCCGGTTGTTCATCCTGAGTTCCAATGCCTCAATAGCATTGTCAATAGTTACTTTCAAATCATTTTTATCCCAGGGCTTGGTTATATATTTATAAACTTTGCCGGAGTTAATGGCTTCAATAATTGCTGTTACATCGCTAAACCCGGTAAGAACCATTCTGATAGATTCAGGTTGTTCAGGCAAACTTTTGAGCAATTCAATACCGGTCATCTGAGGCATTCGCTGATCGGTAATAACCAAAGCAATTGGTTCTTTTTCAAAAACACTGAGGGCTTCTGTTCCTGAGGTGGCTGTTATAATATTATAGTAACGCCTGAAGGCAGATTTAAATACGACCAGATTGTCTATTTCATCATCTACATAAAGAATGTTTGGCTTTAAATATTCTTCCATAGAATAAAGTTTTCAAAAAGCTGAGTTAAATAATTTTTAAGTTTACAAAAGAATAATTTATTTTTCAAATATATGTTATACCACTTAACTTTTTACTTTCAAAGTTTTTTTATTAAAAATGAGCCGTAAATTATATTTTTTTACTAAGTTTTAAAAATTATTAAAATAAATTATCTTTACAAAAAATTAATTTATTTCACTCATGAAATACGGTGCTATAAGTATTGATCCGGAAACTATGGGCGGAACTCCGGTTTTTTCGGGAACCCGCGTTACTATTCAATCCCTTTTCGACTACATTGAATCGGGGGAAACATTGGAAGAATTTTTAGATAATTTTCCTTATGTTTCGCATGAACAAGCCATTGAAGTACTTGAAAAAGCAAAGATTTTTATTACGACTGAAAAAGTTCTGAATGAAAATATTGCTTGACGAAAATATTCCAACCAAAGTTAAATTTGATTTCGGTAAAGAGTTTGAAGTTAAATCAGTTCGCGATATGGGCTGGCTGGGCAAAAAGAACGGTTAACTTTTAGGCCTTATAGCTTTTAATGGATTTGACTTTTTTATCACACTCGACAAAAATCTCCGACATCAACAAAATTTGAACAAGTT
>CAYHCM010000191.1:0-6067 GCA_964355045.1 uncultured Chitinophaga sp.
GTATAATTTCCAATGCTTTGATGAATATTCTCTGAAGGATGATTGCCATTGCCATTGGATTCATCTTCTAACGTTATAGGAAAGTCTTTAATGACTATTGGTTTTGGGTTAGGTTCATTCACTTTTTGATTGGTTGGTTGTACCTGTACCAAATCATTGCGGTGCAAATATTCAAAACCAAGCATTCGGAAAATATAATCAATAATGGACGTGGCATTTTTTATATTGTCGTGTCCTTCTACAAAACCGGAAGGTTCAAAACGTGTAAAGGTAAATTTATCTACGTATTCCTCTAATGGAACCCCATACTGTAAACCAATAGAAACAGCAATTGAAAAACAGTTCATCAAGGAACGGAAGGTAGCTCCTTCACGATGCATATCAATAAATATTTCACCTAATTTTCCATCATCATATTCGCCGGTTCTCACAAAAATAGTATGACCGCCAACCTTTGCTTTTTGGGTAAATCCATGGCGTTTTTGTGGTAATTTTTTTCGCTGAACGATATTGGATAATGCCGATTTAAAATCAGTATTAATGGATTGATCCATTAATTTTTTGGCAGCATCCAAAATCATTTCAGGAGTAAGGTCGCTCAATTTAACTTCGGCATTTTCACCCACGGCTTTATTTACGGCGTGTTCAGTTATTTCTTCGTCTTTTTTCTCGTCCGATTTATTGGATAAGGGTTGGGATAATTTGCAACCATCGCGATAGAGGGCATTGGCTTTTAATCCTGATTCCCAACTGAGCAGGTAGCATGATTTTATATCGTCAACTGAGGCTTCATTAGGCAGGTTTATAGTTTTTGAAATGGCTCCGGAAATGAAAGGCTGTGCTGCCCCCATCATTCGGATATGGGCATGAGGATGTATGAAACGCGTTCCTATTTCACCACATTTATTGGCACAATCAAATACCGGCAAATGCTTTTCCTTAAGCAGTGGAGCTCCTTCCACGGTCATGGTTCCGCATACAAAATCGTTGGCTTCATTTATTTGTTTATTGGTAAATCCAAGCTCACGCAATAAATTAAAATCGGGGTTTTCATATTTTTCAGGACTAAAGCCTAATCGTTTCAAGGTTTCATCGCCCAAAGTAAATCGGTTAAATACAAATTCTAACTGAAAGGCAGAAAGCAATTGACTTTCGATGGTTATCAAATCTTCCTGACCAAATCCCTTTGTTTTTAATGTGTCGTGATTAATATGGGGACAACCTGTTAAAGTTGCATGACCTTTAGCGTAATTTACGATATCTTTTATTTCATCATTCGTATATCCCAAATTTTTAAGGGCAAGTGGAATACTCTCATTTACAATTTTGAAATATCCACCGCCTGATAATTTTTTAAATTTAACCATTGCAAAATCCGGCTCAATACCTGTGGTATCACAGTCCATTACTAATCCTATGGTTCCGGTTGGCGCTATAACGGTAGCCTGCGCATTGCGATAGCCCCATTTTTCGCCATTCTGAACGGCGGTGTCCCAGGCATTACAAGCAGCTTTTAATAATTTTTCAGGACAATTAGCGGGGTTAATACCTTTGGCCGGAACACTTAATCCCTCATAGGCCAATGGCGTATTATAAGCGGCGTAACGGTGATTTCGCATTACCCGCATCATGTGCTTTTTATTTTTGGCAAATTGCTTAAATGGTCCTAAAAACTGAGCCATCTCAGCCGAGGTAGCGTATGAAACGCCGGTCATTATAGCCGATACCGCTCCGCAAATAGCAGTCGCTTTTTCACTATCATAGGGTATTCCTGAAATCATTAATACGGAGCCTAAATTGGCATATCCTAATCCAAGGGTGCGGTATTCATAAGATAATTTGGCCACTTCTTTGGATGGAAACTGAGCCATTAACACAGATATTTCCAATACAACTGTCCACAACCGGCAGGCATATTCCAATGATGGAATATCAAATTCCAATTTATCTTCTTTAAAAAATTTGCGAAGGTTTAAGGAGGCTAAATTACACGCCGTGTTATCCAAAAACATATATTCGGAACATGGGTTGGAGGCATTGATAGGGCCACCTTCGGGGCACGTATGCCAATCGTTTATTATGGTGTCGTATTGCACGCCCGGATCGGCACATGCCCAAGCGGCAAAGGCTATATCATCCCAAACTTTTTCAGCCGGAATTTTGTCTATCACTTTTCCGGTACTGCGGGCTGTAAGTTCCCAATCGGCACCTTTTTTAAGCGCTTCAAAAAATTTATTTGGTATGCGAACTGAGTTGTTGGAGTTTTGACCGGCGATGGTTTGGTAGGCTTCACCTTCGTAATGCGAAGAGTAGCCTGCATCAATTAATACCTTTACTTTTTTTTCCTCCTTAACTTTCCAGTTTATGAAATCCATTATTTCAGGATGGTCCAGATTGAGACAAACCATTTTTGCGGCTCTTCTGGTTGTTCCTCCCGATTTGATGGCACCTGCTGCACGGTCACCAATTTTTAAAAACGACATCAGGCCGCTTGAATTTCCGCCTCCTGAAAGTTTTTCGTTGGCTCCGCGGATTTTGGAAAAGTTTGTTCCAACGCCTGAACCATATTTGAAAATACGAGCTTCACGAATCCAAAGATCCATGATACCGCCTTCATTTACCAAATCATCATCTACCGACAATATAAAACAGGCATGAGGCTGTGGTCGTTCATAGGCTGAAGTGGAACGGGTAAGTTTTCCGCTTTCATCATCCACATAGTAATGCCCTTGTGGTGTTCCTGCAATTCCATAGGAAGTAAACAATCCGGTATTAAACCATTGCGGAGAATTGGGAGCCGCTTGTTGGCCAATAATACTATAAACCAATTCTTCATAAAAAATATCGGCATCCTGCTTGGTTGCAAAATAATTGTACTGCTCACCCCAGCTTCGCCAGCAGTTAGCCATTCGGTGAGCAACCTGTTTTATTGAAGTTTCAGAACCGGTGCTGCCATCTGGTATTGGTACTCCGGCTTTTCGGCAATATTTTTGGGCTAATATATCGGTGGCTACCTGCGACCAAAAGTTGGGCACTTCCACGTTTTCCATTTTAAAAACAATGCCACCATCCGGGTTTTTTATAACCGAGGTTCGAAGATCGAAGGTAAACATATCTTCAGGTCGAATCCCTTCACGTGTGAAATGACGTTTAAATTTTAAACCTCTGGGTGATTTTGTAGTTGCGTTAGCCATTTTATATTTTCTTTAATCTGATTTTCAGCGGTTTTAACTCTAATAAAAAGGTTACAGAGTTTTTATCCAAAGATGGACTTAAATTTTGGTAAATAACAAAATTTAGATTCTGTGTTTGTCCACAACATGTCTTTAAATGCACTATAAAATTACCATAAAGTTACGAAAATTCGACTTTAATACCCTGTTGAAAACAAATTTTTTAGTCAAATTTTAGCAAGAATTCTCACAATTTGGCCTTTTATTTGCAAAACAAAATTGTTTTATTAAAACACCAATGAACAAAGGTATTACAAGTAATATTCTAAATGTATTTAATAATAAAAAAAAATTATTTTCGGTGTTGATTGATCCGGATAACCGAAATTTTGGACAGTTGGCAAAACTCTTGTTTTTGTGCAATCAAAAAGCAGTTGACTTTTTATTGGTAGGTGGTAGCCTGTTAAGTGAAGGGAATATGGATGAAACCATTTTATTTATTAAAGAAAAGAGCAAAATACCCATTATTATTTTTCCCGGAACCACCCATCAGATAAGCAACAAAGCCGATGCGATTTTTTTACTTTCTCTTGTTTCCGGCCGAAATCCTGAATTATTAATTGGAAAACATGTGGAATCGGCTTTTCGTTTAAAATCTTCCGGTCTTGAAATTATACCAACCGCCTATATGTTAATAGATGGTGGAAAACCAACCACCGCCTCCTATATCAGTTTTACACAACCATTGCCTGCCGATAAACCGATGCTGGCTGCGGCAACAGCTTTGGCTGCAGGGCAATTAGGAATGAAATTAATTTATATGGATAGTGGGAGTGGTGCCTTAAATCCGGTTTCGGCCGAAACCATACGGCAGGTAAAATTAAATACAAATCTTCCGTTGATAATAGGCGGAGGTTTAAGAACGAAAGAAGCCATTGCTAACTCCTTTGAGGCCGGTGCTGATATGGTAGTAATTGGAAATGCCTTAGAACATAACCCTGAATTATTAAATGAACTTTTTTAAAAAAATAAATCGTAATTATTTTATTGCCTTCGTAGCCGGCTGTCTCTTTTTTTTGCTTGCCTTTGGTTTTACCGATGCCGATAAGTATAAGTCGATCTTCACTGAGAATTATAAAATTAAAACGCCTTTTATGCCGGCAGAGCCATTATTCGCAGGTGAACTATTGCCAATAAATGAGCCGGATATTAAAGAACGAATGGACAGGGAACTTATGGCTACCGTATTTTGGCAATCAAATACCATGATGCTGATGAAACGAAGCCGGAAATATTTTCCAGTCATAGAACCCATATTAAAAGAATATGGAATACCCGATGATTTTAAATATGTATGTGTAGCCGAAAGTGGATTAAGCAATGCAGTAAGTCCTGCCGGGGCTAAAGGTTTTTGGCAACTTATGGAAAACTCGGCAAAACCCTATAATTTAGAAATGAATGATTTTGTGGATGAACGCTACCACTTGGAAAAAGCTACCCGTGCAGCCTGCTTGTATTTTAAGGAAAGCTTTGGGATTTTTAATAATTGGACATTAGCAGCAGCAAGCTATAACCGGGGATTAAACGGAATTACCAGAGATTTGGCTTATCAAAACAGTTCTACTTTTTATGATTTATATCTTAATGAAGAAACGTCCCGCTATATTTTCAGAATTATGGCCTACAAACTTATTTTTGAAAATCCGGAATTGTACGGCTTTTATTTAAAACCAGAAGATTATTATAGAATGATACAAACCCGAATTGACACCGTTGATACTGAAATTGATAGCCTGAGTACTTTTGCAAAGCAAAAAGGAACTAGTTATAAAATGCTTAAATTATTGAATCCGTGGTTGAGGGATCGGAGTTTGCCGAATAAGAGCAGGAAACAATATCAAATACTATTGCCTGATAAATAAAAAAGCTTAATAATTTGAATTTTAAAGTTCATCCTCGTTAAAGAAATAGTCATCGGGCGTTGGGTAATCGGCCCAAACTTCCTCGATGGTTTCGTAGGGTTCACCATCATCTTCAAGGTCCTGAAGGTTTTCGATAACCTCCATGGGAGCTCCCGAACGCACTGCATAATCAATCAATTCGTCTTTGGTTGCAGGCCATGGAGCATCGTCCAGATATGAAGCAAGTTCAAGGGTCCAATACATACTATTTTGTTATTTCAATAAAAATGCGAAAAACGTCATTTTTATCCTTATTTGTGTTATGTTTTTTTAAAAAATTATGAAATAAATTTTTAGAGGTTTGAAATGGCTGTAAATCCTTAATCTACGGGCTATTTCAAAACAGATAATTTGTGTTTGTTTGAGCTGAATTGTTTAAATTTCAGAATAACGATTGATGATTTTGGATTTTTGAAGTCTTAAAAAATCGCAAATCGTTAAATTGTGTTCATTTATTTTCCGTGAAAATATTTGAACTAAGCAATAACTTTCTTAATTACAGATGTTTTTGCCTTGAGTCTTTTTTGTTGTGCTTTGCGCAAATTGATAAAAGCACTAAACTCCTTCCGTTCTTCATCTGTCCATGGTTTGTCCAAAACATAGAAGTCAACATTTTTAGGTTCTCTTATTAATCCCATTGTTTTATTTATTAAAATATTTATTAATTAGTCTGTTTGCAGCAGGAGTTTCAATCATCATTTTAGTCCCCCTGAAATGTGTTGCTTAAAGCGTCTCCTGATAATGTTTAACTAAAACTGTTTTCGCATCAAAGGCAAGGTAGCCCTCAAATCCTTTATTAAATGAAAGTTTGCATGCAAAAGCAACCAGATTTCCCGGCACACCTGAATAAATTTTATTCTTTCCTTTGTTGAACTTTGCACTTTCAATCAAGTGCATATAAATATGGTCTCCCTGATTACTTAAACTTATTAG
>CAYHCM010000192.1:0-2477 GCA_964355045.1 uncultured Chitinophaga sp.
AGAAGAATTAGAATTTAGGGAAAGGGCGTTGGGAGACGTCCTTTTTTATTTTTATAAAAAGATGCATTGTGAGTTTTATTTATAAAAAATTAAAGGAAATTTATTTAAAATTGAAGTCAGAAATTCGAAATAGTATTTTATTTATACAATCTAAAAACCTTAAAAAATATAACTATGGAAAAAGAAACGATTAGTAAACTAAGCAAAACTTTTGAAGACTATGCCTATGAGCAAGATGGAGTGGAGTATTGGTTTGCCCGTGAATTACAGGAATTATTAGATTATACGCAATGGCGTAATTTTTTGAATGCTGTTGATAAAGCCAAAGAAAGTTGTAAAACCACTGGTGAAACGGTTTCTGATCATTTTGCTGACGTCAGCAAAACGATAGCAATGCCAAAAGGTGCAACCAAGGTAGTACCAGATATTATGCTTACGCGCTATGCCTGTTATCTTATTGCTCAAAACGGTGATCCAAAGAAAGAGCAAATTGCGTTTGCACAAAGCTATTTTGCCATTCAAACCCGCAAGCAGGAGTTATTAGAAGAACGTATCCAACTTATGGAACGGCTAAAGGCAAGAGAAAAATTGGCTGCAGCCGAAACTGAGTTGTCAAAAAATATTTACGAACGGGGAGTTGACAATAAGGGCTTTGCTAACATTAGGAGCAAAGGGGATTGGGCCTTGTTTGGCGGCCACAATACCGGTGCTATGAAACAAAAATTAGGTATAGCCGAAGCTAGGCCATTGGCCGATTTTTTGCCAACTATCACAATTTCGGCCAAGCAATTAGCTACCGAAATAACCAACTTTAATGTAAAGAAAAACGACTTGAAGGGGGAACCTAAAATTACCACCGAGCATATAAAAAACAATTCAGATGTTAGAACACTTTTAGGGAAAAGCGGCATTAAACCAGAGCAACTGCCAGCCGAAGAGGATATTAAAAAATTAGAACGCCGGATAAAATCAGCCGATAAAGATATTGTTAAGAAAAAATTAAAAGGGTAAATGTTTTTAATCGGATTAAGAATCTAACAAATGAGGGAAGTTAAACGCCCTTTTTTGTTTTTAATGATTTTCTGATTCGGGTAAAAAACGGTATGGTAATACCTAAATTTATTATCATTTGTTTTGAACATTAAATAAATTATAATTTGTACCAAATATTAAAACGCGATGTTGAGAATTTCAAAAAATTCTATCATATTATTATTTCCATTATTAATACTGTTTTGTACTTGTAAAAAAGAAAAGAGTAATACTGGGAATAGTTATTCTCCAACTTCCATGGGTTCAAGTTGGAATTATAAAGGTTTTATTACGGTATCTACAAGGAATATAATGACTGGCCGAACTTTTAAAAAATTTGGTAAAACGTATTATGAAAAAGCAGTTACAACTGATAAGGAAACTATTAATTTTTATGGAACACATACTGACGATGACTATTATACGATAGTAACAGATCCCATGAATAATAATGCAGAAAATGAGGTTCTCTATCTTAAAACGAATGCATCCGTTGGCGATTCGTGGGTGGTAGAAATTAAATATGGGTTTGATATATTGGGAAACCAATGGAAATATAAAATTTTAGAAAAAGGGATTGCTAAAATCGTGAATGGCAAAACGTATTCTAATGTAATTCATACTGAAAGAGATTCAGATGGTAAGATTATTCACTCATATTATTGTTTAGGAGTTGGATTAATTGAAGTTGCTTATGATAGCGGTGCAAATAGTACTTTGGAGTCATATAATATTGAATAAATTTAAAAATTTATTTCCATAGTTTTTAGATGCATTTCCGATCCAAACCATTCTTTTTTTGAAAATATAAAAGTTTAGCCATAGTTTCTAATTATTCCTTTTGCGTAAAATAATTCCCGTATTAAACGCACATTTTGCGTAGTTTAATTTATGGCCTGAAAATAATTTTATTTTACTCTAAATTTACCCCCAACTAATTAGCTATGAATCGTAAAATTTATTTAATATTAATTTACGTATTTATTTCACTCCAAATTCTTAATGCAGCCAAACCGGAGGTAGTGCGTGGGAAAATTAATTTAGAAGACTTTGATTTTAAAACTCATGGAATTGTAAAGTTGAATGGCTATTGGCAATTTTACGTTTTCCTGCTTTTTGGAAAAGCCTCAAATTTCCAAATCATAAATCTCCCGGCCTTCACCTACCTGCTGCCGCCACATGGCATAGTATAAGCCTTTGCTATCCAGCAAATCAAAATGATTTCCTTCTTCTATAATTTTTCCTTTTTCTAAAACAAAAATCCGGTCGGCATGCATTATGGTACTAAGCCGGTGGGCAATTATTATGGTAATAATATCGCGGGTATCGTTAATGCCTTTGATGGTTTGGGTTATTTCGTCTTCTGTAATGCTATCAAGCGATGAGGTGGCTTCATCAAAAACCAACAGACTTGGATGCCGCAATAAGGCGCGGGCAATGGAAAG
>CAYHCM010000192.1:2577-6054 GCA_964355045.1 uncultured Chitinophaga sp.
GTTTTTCCTGAACCACTAGGGCCTACGAAAGCAATCGTTTCGCCAACATGAACTTTGAAATTTATATTTTTCAAGGCTGGTGTTCGGGCTGATAAATGTTGGAAAGTAACATTTTGAAACTCAAAATTCTCCAATTTTGATAGGGCCATTGGCCGCAATGGTCTTTCTTCTTTAGGCTTGTCCATTATTATTTTAAAATTTTCCAACGACACTTGTGCTTCGCGGTAAATCATTATTACGTTACCCAGTTCCTGAAGCGGATTGAAAATAAAAAACGAAAAAAACAAAAACATAAAATATTGCCCGGGAGATATGGTGGTTCCAAAAATTAACATCAATAAAATAAAAACCATTACACTCCTAACAAATTGAACCGTGGTGCCCTGCAGAAATCCCAGACTTCTGATAAATTTAACTTTTTTAAGTTCCAGTTCCAATATTTGGTAGGTGGTTTTATTCAATCGTTCAATTTCCTGATTGGCCAATCCCAAACTTTTAACCAATTCAATATTTCGCAATGATTCGGTGGTACTGCCGGCTAATGCAGTGGTAGCACCTACAATTTTTTGCTGCATAATTTTAATTCGCTTGCTGAAATAGCTGCTAAGCAAACCAATAACGGCAATGGCAAAAATATAAACAGCGCCAACAGTCCAGGTAATACTAAAGGCATAAATCATTACAAAAAGGATACCGACCATACTGGTAAAAAGCACGCCAATAAAGGAAGTTAATAATTTTTCAATGTCAATTCTAACCTTTTGTAATACCGAAAGAGTCTCGCCACTGCGTTGATCTTCGAACACCTGAAAAGGCAATTCCAAGCTATGTTTTAATCCATCGGCATAAATCTGTGCCCCTAATTTTTGAATGATAACATTGGTAAAATAGTCCTGAAAATTTTTGGCAATGCGGCTAACCATTGAAACTCCAATAGAACATCCTATCCAAAATAAGGCTAAATGAATGTATTGTTCTTTGGTAAGCTTATCAAATTTTGTAATAATTTGATCAACCACATGTGCTGTAATATAAGGATCCAGCAGTGAAAAACCGATGTTGACAGTAGCCAAAACAAGGGCTAACATCAGGAGTTTCCAGTGATATTTTAAATATTTTTTGAGGATGTTCATTTATAAATATTTTTAAGTAAACAGATTATTGGGCTGTTTCGATTTTAAAAGGTGCAAAGAAAGGAAGAATTTTTTGGAGTGATGGGTAAAACTTTTCAATCTCCCGAATTAATAAAGCAAAACTTTTTAAGGATATTTATCAGGGTTTTGATAGGTATTAAAAAGAGCAAGAATTTTGATGGTTTTGGTTTCCTCCATAATTTCAAAAAAATTATATAAGGAATTTTTTCAACTTATATGTAACTCATTTTAATTAGTTGATTTTTAGGCTGCAATTCTCAATTGCAACGGATTGAAATCCGATGCTACAAAATTGGACCGTCCCGGAACTTATAAAAAATTGTAATCAAAGTTCCTTAGGAACGGTCTAATTTTGTAGGGATGGAATTTATTCCGTCCCAATAATTAGGCAAGTTATCTGTTTTGAAATTGGTATGGTGCCCATGCCCTACAACATATATGCAACTTGAGTTACTATGATGCTATAAGGCATATTTGTTTTTGAGATGGATTTGTAATTGATCTATTGAGATACAATCTTCATTGGCAGTATTTGCGCTTTTGTCAAGAATTTCTATGTGTTCCTTCGTTAATTCAAAATCGTTTTCACAAAAAGAATAATTAAATTTTTTAATCAGTTTTAGGAAAAAATCAATTTCATTATCGGGAATGTTAAGGGTAATTTGAGTCATATTATTTTTTATTATACCTTTTATTGAATTGAATATTACTCGCAAATTTAATAAATCCGATTGAGATTATTATTTTAAAATGTTAAGAAAGGCTTAGTATCGATAAGGGGTTTTTTATCCTTTGAAAAAGTATTTGAAAGTTGGTTTTTAGATTTGACAACTTTTTGAAGGTTGTCAAATCATATTAATCAATCAAAATTTTAATTTCCTGCCGCAACTTTCCTTCCGTAACCAATAAATTATAATATCCTGCGGTAACATCAATAATTACAATAGGCTGGGTATAATCCAACTGATATTTGGCAACTATTTTTCCATTCAAATCAATCAAGGATGCACTCACTTTTTTAGTTTCATCAATCAATGAAATTACATGTTCGCCAAATGCCTGCTTATAATTTATTAATAAATTTTGGGCTTTATTGGTATCTCTAAAACCAAGTGTGTATAAATCCTTAATACTTCCCTGATAAAGATTTCTTCCCCCCAAAAGATCAAAATATTCATCGGTTATATAAAACTCGATATTGGTATAAAACACAATGGCTTCCTTTTGGGTAAAAGAATTAAAGGTAACAGTTTTAACTTTTCCTTTAAAAAAATTATCATCTGTAAATTCAGTAAACACAAACATTTTATCACTCGAAAGCAAGGCCACTTTTTTATTATCCGGCGAAATGTCGGCGGCAGAAATCCACCACTGTTCTTTGTAACCTGTCCCGGTTTTAAAACTGTCAATTAACTTAGCGGTGTATTGTCCGGGCGTTGAAGGGATTTTATATAAATAGGTATAGCCTGTAAAAGGGACGGTGCGGTTTTTTGAAAAAATATAAAGGCTGTTGTTAAAATATAACATGGCCTCGGCATCAAAGTTTAAATGGGCATTATCGGGTGGAAATTGAGTTTGGTTTGGGTATGAAAAATTAATAATCTCAGGCACAAATAGTTCTGTATCCAGGCTATCAGGATTTGGAATTTTATATATTTTGAGGTCTTTTCGGTTGTTATCGTTGTTGCCAATATCACCGATATAAAAATTTTTGCCATCGGAGGTTATATCTTCCCAATCTAAATTGGGTGTATTTTTAATAAATATGGTTTTTAATAAAATTCCAAGAGTATCCACTTTATAAAGTACCGGTTCGCCGCCACTGTCGTTATGCGTCCAGATATAAAAAGGGTTTGTGGTTTCAATACCGGATGTTTCCTGAACAATAGAAGGAAGGGTGGTAACTTTTCGCAATGCAATGGTTTGGGCAAAAATGCCGTTTGATAAAAAAATAAAATATAAAATCAGGAATTTTCGATTCATCATATGTATTGTTCAAAATTAGTTTTTCTTGCCACTAAATCACAAAGGCACAAAAGTTAATTCTAGCCTCATAAGAGCTTAGTGGGACTTAGTGTTTTCGAGCTTTTGTGGCTAAAAAATATATTGAGCAACAAACCTGCAATAACTATTATTATACCCAGCCAAGCCAAAGAAGTTGGGATTTCATTAAAAAAAATAATTCCATTGATGATTGCATAAATTATACCCATGTTGGTAAAAATAGCGATGGTTCCTACTTTTTCATTTTGATAAGCTAGGGTCATAAAGTATTGTGCAGTCTGAGTTAAGATACCCATACAAAAAAGATAAAACCAATCCA
>CAYHCM010000193.1:0-3330 GCA_964355045.1 uncultured Chitinophaga sp.
CCACCTAAGGTACTGTGAATAACACTTGCATACATGCGTTTAGAATTGGTTGGATCAAGCGCCAACCAAATTACAGGATGGGCAAAATCGTGCAACAAACTAAAACTTGTACCCTTGTTTGTACTAAAATAAACGCTCCCTTTTCCGGCATCAATAATGGCATCGGTAAGCCTTGTACTTTGATACATATCATGAATATTGGACGTGGCTGCATATAAATTTCCGTTGGTGTGTTGCACAATATGATAAATAGAATTTTGGGTAAGGTTGGGAATAAATTTCCAGGTTTTGCCTTTGTCATCACTCATCACGCCGTTAATATCTGAAAAAGAAGCAAACAAATGAGTGGAATCGGTCCATAGCATATTCCAGTTAGTGGTGTTTTCCAAACCAACTCCCTTGTATGTTTTTTGTTTTGGAGTGGCGGTATTTTTAGGATTTTGCGTGCTTGGGTCCACATAGAGTTGTTGCCACGAAGTGCCTCCGTCATACGAACTGTGGGCAAAACCAAAATCGGTAAATATTAATTTATTTGCATCATTAGCCGCTACCGTAAATCCAAACGGACATTCGCCATAACTCCATTGTCTGTCTCCCTGATAGCCGCTCCACCCGGTAAAAATATTTTCATTATTGGTGCTTAAAAAAACATGATTCCAGGAATTTCCCCCATCGCTGCTTTTCATCACTATAGGTGCACCGCTTGAACTTCCGCCTGAAATGTAAATAGTTGAAATATTATTGGCAGCCATTCCGGTAAACACAGGGTAATCCGTTGATTTATTAATTCCTGTTAATTTTGGTTTCCAGCTACCATCGGCATTATCCATAATATAAATCCCCTGCAAATTGGCCGCGCTACCGTTCGAATATTCAAAAGCATGTTGGATACCGGCCCATACATTCGTTAAGGTTAAACATGAAAATCTTAAATTGGTTCCATCAAATGCTGCAGAAAATGATAACATTTTTTCGCCTGCAACCATACCTGTAGTAGTCATCAGCGAAAAAGCAGTTCCACCATTGCTGCTTTTGAGCAAGCCATCGTTTAGCCCTATATAAATATCAGAGCCTTTAAAAAAAGTTCCTGCAATGTGGTTTCCCGAGCCATTATCTTTACAGGTATAAATTTTATTAAAGGTAGTTCCTCCGTCTTTACTAAAATATATCTCGCCATAAAATCCTAAAATCAAACGGGTTGGGTCATTGTAATCAGCCGTTAAATTATACGCCACATCATAAGGATATGGATTTCCGGCAAGGGTATTCCAGGTTTTTCCGCCATCAGTACTTTTTACAGGTCGGGCATAATCAATACCATCTTTGGACGTATAATCAATACAGTAGCGAATATTGGCATCTTTGGTAAATTGCATTTTGCTGTCGTGCCCTCCTTGTATAGTTGTAAAATGGAGCATTGACCAACTTACCCCTTTATTTTTGGAATGATAAATTTCGCTCATATCACAGGCCATAAATAGTTCGTTGTGATCATCAGGATTTATAACCGGCGAAAATAAGGCTCCACCACCACCGATACCGCGTGATTCGAATAGTATGGGTTGGGAAAAGGCTTTAAATCCTGTTAAGATAAATAATAATAAGATAGTTTTTTTAAATTTCATGGTATTAGTTTTTAAAACTTTAGTTAAATCATAGACACACTTTTTACTCTAGAAGTAAACGTTGATTTACAATATTCTTATCTAACTCCATCACAATATTATAAAGCCCTTTGGCCAAATGCCTTAAATTAATTTCACAGCAATCTATTTCAAAGTTTCGTTTTTCAAAAACCATTTTTCCAACAGAATTATAAATCACTAAGTTTTTAATTTCACTATTAACCGGAGTTTTAATAAAAAATATTCCGGTAGAAGGATTAGGAAATATTTTTACCAAATTTTCAAACTTCAAATTTCCAATTTCCAAATCGGATGTTATTGTAAAATTCCAATCAGTTGCATTTACAACTCCTTTATGAGGATTATTATCTAAATCAAGAAAAGTGCCCGAAGGATATTTTACATATTCAGTTTTTCCAAGCATAAATTCAGCAGGAGTAATTACTGCCCTGTTTCCCTCTATCACAACACTGTCGCTCATTACATTTATTTTTTGTTTTTCTACGTTGTTTTCAAAAATACTGATAATACCCGCTCCTTTTTTTACCGGTTCACTAAAATAAATAATCAGTTGCGATTTCGGTTGAATCCTTGTTGAATTATCGGGAGGTTCTACTGTTGTAATATATGGTGCCACTAATTTTGAATCCTGTTTTATGGCTGTTTTCCAAATTCCCCTTCCAAAAGTAGCAGCATATAATATTCTATCCTTATAATTAATATCCAAATCTGATATTACCGCATTGGGCATATTGGCATTTAAAAGTTCCCAACCGGCCATACTTGTATCTTTATAAAAGGTTCCGATATCGGTACCAATAAATAATCCTTCCTTCGATTGCTTATCGTATTCAATACAATTGACAGCCACATTCGGCAGATTGAACGTAAGGTTCGTTGATTTCTCATTTGACGGTGCTATTGAATTTATTCTGTAAACCTTAGCCGAACCTATATACGACGAATTGGTATAATAAAAAACATCGGCATTTCGGGGATGGACTTTTATCATCGAAATTGGAACTCCTGTTGATGTAACCAATGTCCATTTAGCCCCGCCATCGGTAGTTTTATAAATTTTATAAAAATCGGAAGCATAAATAATTTGAGAATTGGTGGGTGCTACCGCAATATTTATAACATAGTTCGGTTTCCAAAGACTGTCACAAATTTTTTCCCAGGTTTCTCCTCTATCCTTTGTTTTATAAATCATTTTAAAACCGGCATACAAAGTTTTAGCATCATTGGGGTCAATCACATACGGGGTTACCCATGATCCCTTCGGCTTATCTTTTATTTTATCAGAAATGGTAGTTTGCCCTGTTTCATCCAATCTATAAAGCCTTCCATAAGCATAGCTTGTGTACATTATATTCGGTTCAATTGGGTCAATGGCACATTCCATTCCATCGCCTCCGGTGGCTTCGTACCATTTTTCGCCCCTTCGAATTCTGGCTCCGTTATCCTGAGTTCCGCCCAGCACAATGTTCGTATCACTTTCAGTAATGGCCAGGCGATAAAATTGTGTAATTCCTAAACCGGAGGAAATATCAGTCCATGAATCTCCATTATTTTTGGTGTAATAAATTCCTCCATCGTTGCAATCAAACAAATATCCATTCAAGGGGTTGTAGGTAAAAAAATGTTTGTCGGCATGTATGGTTTGTATCCCTTTCGGATTTTGATTGGCATTGGCCGACCACAT
>CAYHCM010000193.1:3430-4795 GCA_964355045.1 uncultured Chitinophaga sp.
CCATGTAGCTCCGGCATCCGTGGTTATATAAACCCCATCGGATGCAGCACAAATAAGATGTCGGCTGTTTTGAGGATTCATTTTTATTTTACTTATCAGCTTGGCATCAAACATATTCCAGTTCATGCCGGTATTATTCCAGCTAATACCACCATCAGTTGACAGCAAAATACCAATACTTTTATTATCGCCTTGCGGGCCGCCGGTCATTCCCCAAAGGCTGCCACGTTCTCCGTCGCCGGTGGCAATATAAATACTATCGGGATGAACAGGGTTTACAGCAATACTGCTAACCCCAAGCACAACATTAAAATCGGAAAGCGGTATCCAGGTTTTTCCAAAATCTATGGTTTTCCAAATACCACCCGCCGGCGAACCTACCCACATTATATTTTCATCGGTAGGGTGAAAAGCCACACAGTTAATGCGGCCAATTCCGTTATAACCGCTCGGTGTGGTGGTTGGTCCTAAAAACGACCAATTTGTTTTTATAGGCGATGCCTTATGCAAAACCTGTTTGGAAACAAATTTTTGCCATTCGGTATAGTTAATGTCCACCGGAGGAAATTGGCCTGATGGCCCAACCCGTTGTTCCCAAAACCATTCCCAGCGTTTAAAAGGTTTATATCCTTCGCCTTTCCCCGGTTCTTTTCCTACCCAATAGTCATTAAAAGCACGTTGAATATCAAAGAAATTGGTGCTGCCCGAATCAATGTTTGCATTCCATGGTTGGGCTATTAAATTATAGGAACCTGAGACAATTAAGAGGAGTATTATTATTTTTTTCAATGATGGTAAAAAGAAATCCAAATGTAAAAGAATATTAGGAATTAATACGGATTAACTTTGTGGAATTGTTTTTTATGACGGAAGGATCAAGTAGAAATGGAGAATTCTTAGTTTTGCTGAAATATGAGCTTTAACAAAATTGCTTTTTAAAATTAATTAGTTAAGATTTGTTTTAAATATTACTGTAATGAAAAAACTTTTATTAATAATTTGTTCATTACCTATTGTACTATCCTTCTGTAAAGATAAGGAACGTCCAACTATTTACATAGACCAAGAGACTAAAGATTATTGCGATTTTAAAACGGGTAGCTGGTGGGCTTATAAAGAAGAAAAATCTGGCATAATTGATACAATAAAAATTTATAATTATGAATCTACTATTCGTTCTTGGGGAGATTTATATTCGTTTGACTTTGAGAATGTTTTTATGTATACTATTTGGTCATCGTATGGACATGATTTGAAAAAGCCAATCCTTATCTTAGAATAGATGCGGACCAAAGTTACGGAAAAGAGTCAAAAGTTGCCTATGTTGAGGAGCAATATCCTTATAGCATTTCTTTTCCTTCCATC
>CAYHCM010000193.1:4895-6041 GCA_964355045.1 uncultured Chitinophaga sp.
CACCGCCTTGCTTCGTGTCCACACGTTGCAGTAATCCTACTTTAAAAACCCGAAATATTAAATGGAATGAAAAGGGGATGATTTATAAAGTTTTAAGATTTAAAATCCAAAGGCATCATTGGTAAAATCCGGTGATGCCCCTTTTTCTATAAATTATGAATCCAATTTATTTAGCTTTGACCCAACATTAGGCAACAAGAAATAACCCAAAAAACAACCACCCATGAAACTAAAAATTTGCGGAGCAGCCCGAACGGTAACCGGAAGCTGCCATCTATTAACCCTTGATAACGGGTTTACTGTACTTTTAGATTGCGGATTGTATCAGGGACGCGAGGATGAATTGGATGATTTTAATGCAAGCTGGGAATTTGAACCTGCAAAAATAGATTTGTTGGTGGTAAGCCATGCCCATATTGACCATATAGGCCGGATACCAAAATTGGTGAAGGACGGTTTCAGAGGAAACATTGTATGTACTCATGCCACCCGCGATTTGGCTTCCATCATGCTTTTGGACAGTGCCTCCATTCAGGAAAAAGATGCTCAATGGGCCAATGAAAAAAACCTTAAAAAGGGAAATAAAAATATCATTGAACCTCTTTATACCACCGAAGATGCCAAAATTTGTATGCGGCAGTTTACCAGTTATAATTACGGTCGCTGGTTTCATATTGCGCCTGATGTTCAGGTTTATTTTGCCGATGCCGGGCATATACTTGGCAGCGCTTCCGTTACTTTACGATTAAACCGTGCCGATGGCTCACAAACACATTTTGGGTTTACGGGCGATGTTGGTCGCTGGAACCGGCCTATAATAAAAGACCCCGAACTCATGCCACAGGTGGACTACCTGATTAGCGAAAGTACGTATGGCGGGCAATTTCATGATGAGATGCCGGGCAACATGAATCAATTGCTCGAAATTGTTCATAACACCTGTGTGGTAAATCAGGGAAAAATTATAATTCCGGCTTTTAGTGTTGGCCGTACCCAGGAAATTGTCTATATGCTCGATCATCTGGAATCGAAGGGAAAATTGCCTCATATTCCGGTATATGTGGATAGCCCGTTGGCGGTAAATGCCACTGATATTTTTACCATGCACCACGAGTGTTTCGACAGTGAAATTATAAAATATATGAC
>CAYHCM010000194.1:0-6037 GCA_964355045.1 uncultured Chitinophaga sp.
CAATGAATTTTATCAAATACATCATAAACAGAATTTCCAAATCCAAGAAAATAAGCCGCCAGAATTTGTGCACAAAATATAATCAGAAGGTTTAAAGGACGCGTGGCCATGGTTAGGTTAAGCATCATCGGCCTGAATAAAATTTCATTTTGTAATCTACATCCACTTTTCCTTTTGATATATTCATTAATTTACCTTTAATAAGTTGTTTTTTTAATGGCGACAATCTGTCCACAAACAATACACCTTCTATATGGTCATATTCGTGTTGTATTACCCTTGCCGGCATACCGTTAAATAATTCTTCCTGCCAATTAAAATTTTCATCCTGATATTTAATCTTAAGATGAGGCTTGCGCTTAATAGCTTCGCGAATTTTAGGAATACTAAGACATCCTTCCTCAAATTCCCATTCTTCACCTGCCTCATCAATCATTGAAGCATTGATAAACGTTTTTTTGATGCCTTTAATTTTTTTGTCTTCAAAAGCATTGGTATCAATTATAAATAAACGAACGTCTTTTCCAATTTGAGGAGCCGCCAATCCTACGCCATAACTTTCGTACATGGTTTCATACATATCGGCTATAAGCTGATTAAGATTCGGAAAATCAGGAAGGACTAACTGGCATTTTTTTCTTAAGATAGGGTCGCCGTAAGCCCTTATGGGTAATATCATTGAATAGAGAGTAAATACCCCTGCAAAATTAAAGTTGCGGCGATAGAATCCAAGCGTTTTTTATCCCGACGGTCTTTTTTTTTGTAACCCCCTTCTATCATTGAGCTGAAAGCCATTTTGGTTGTAAATCTTTCATCATATCTAACAACTGGCATAGTAGGAAATTGCTGTTTAAGTTTTTTTAAAAAAGGTTGAATATGTTTTTCCGTTTCTGATAGCTGCCCGTTCAATTTTGTTGGAAGACCAACAACAATTAACTCCACAGTTTCTTTTAAAAAATAGGTTGAAAGATAATTTATTACTTCGTGTGCACCAATAGTATCAAGAGCTGTAGCAATTATTTTAAGAGGGTCTGTAACAGCTATACCAACGTTTTTTGTTCCATAATCAATAGCCAGAATTCGACCCATTAAATTGTAAAAATAATGGGTATCATCATATAAACCGGAACAATTACTCCGTCTTGCCGGCCCGGAATCCATTTGGGCATAGCTTTAAAGATTTTGACAGCCTGTTCTTCCAACCCATAGCCTAATTTAGTGCCAACAGTTTTTACTTCAATAAGGGAACCATCTTTGTCCACCACAAATTCTACATTTACTTTTCCTTGAATATTGTGTTTAAGGGCTTCAAAAGGATAGGTTAAATTTGCAGCAATATAGCGATTCATAGCTAATTTTCCACCAGGGAAATGCGGCATTTGTCCTACAATTATATAAGGTTTCTCATTGACAGGAGCTATGGTACCATTATTACTGAGTAAGGTAAAGGAAGATACTAAAGCGCCAATAACAAGGATTACTAAAATTTTATGTGCGGCTTTCATATGTTATACAATGTAACGAAAATACTGAAAAAAAATTATTTAACAACTTTATTAGCGCAATACGTGCTGGCAAAAGCTTCAGGTTTGGCCTTAAATGTATAACCCATTCCTAAAATATAACCCATCGCTTCTTTCAAAGCTACATTTGACTTAAAATTCGGATCGGTGTTTATATCTGCATGCACTTCCAGTTCTATATTGTATTCATCCAATATCGGGCAAATATCATAAGCTACCTGAATAGAGTCGGCTACTTCCTGAATCATTCTTTCCTTAATTGACATTTTTCGCGCTGTTTGGTATTCATTATGAAAAATAAAACCTCCCTTTCCTTCCCTGATAAATACAATGGCGGTAGCAAACTCCGTAATTTTTCCTTTTACCTGTGAGTCGGTTCCGATACATACCCTTAATTTATTACTTTGCTCTTCAATCATTTTTAATTTAATTTCATCAAGAATGGGAAGAATAAGCAATTCACCTGAAAATTTGCGCCAAGCCATATTACAAATATGAAGGAAACAAATATAATAATCTCTATATCATTTACACATTATTGTTAAAATGCCTTATTAAATAGAACTTTGCACTCCTTTTTACACAAATATTATTATTACACTTAAAAAAAAATACCCGGTTGACACAAAACGAAATAATAATTACCCTTGAAACATTGGGCAAAAAATTAGAATCATTCCAATTGGATAATCCTATTTTAGAAAAAGCACGACTTGAAAACCCATGGTTTACTATCCAATCTCAGGCAAATGCTCTTGATTATTGGGCGATTCAATTAAACGCTGAAAATTTAACAAACTGGCTTTCAAAATATAGTTATACATCTAATCCTAAAAAAGTAGGATTGATAATGGCCGGTAATATTCCTTTGGTAGGATTTCACGATTTGATTTGTATTTTGGCTTCAGGTCATAAGGCACTTGTTAAATTATCGTCGACCGATACAATATTGCCTAAATGGATTATTAATCAACTTTTTGAAATAAATCCTGAGTTAAGGGAGAAATTAGAAGTTGCAGATAAATTGAATAATTGCGAAGCTCTTATTGCCACAGGCAGCAATAATACCGCCCGTTATTTCAATTATTATTTTAAAAATATTCCCCGTATAATCCGCAAAAACCGAAATAGTTTAGCAATTTTAACAGGAAAAGAAACCAAAGAAGAATTGAGAGAATTAGCCAACGATATCTTTATTTATTTTGGGCTTGGCTGCCGCAATGTTTCTAAACTTTTGGTTCCTGAAAATTATAATTTTAATACTTTTTTTGAAGCACTCGAATCGTTTAATGAACTAATTAACCACAATAAATATTATAACAATTACACCTATCATAAGGCTTTATTTCTTATGAATCTGGAAACACATTTCGATAACGGATTTATACTTTTAAAAGAGGACGAAAAATTATCATCGCCTTTGGGATGTCTGTTCTATTCCACTTATAAGGAGCGAAATGATGTGATCGAATACCTTGACCAATACAGGGACCAAATTCAGATAGCTATAGGCAATCCCAATTTTATAAGCGAATGCCGACCTTTTGGACAATCACAATACCCAAAATTAAATGATTATGCCGACGATGTGGATACGTTACAATTTTTAAATCAATTGTAAAATTAGTATTTATAAAAAATTTACCTTTGCAATCCGCAATTTAAACGTTTATTTACACCTCTATATTTGTATAAAAAATGAATGCGCTTATATCAACAAATTTAGCATTAAAAAAACAAAGGGATTTTGGCAGGGGAAAAGTAAGGGATGTTTATAATATTAATGATGAACTTCTTGTTCTGGTAGCCAGTGATCGTATTTCAGCCTTTGATCAGGTATTGCCAAAGCCTATACCATACAAGGGTCAGGTGTTAAATCAGGTAGCTTCATTTTTTTTGGATAAAACAAAAGATTTGGTTCCCAACTGGAAATTGGCCGAACCCGATCCTCATGTTACTATCGGGTTTAAATGCACACCCATTCCGGTTGAGTTTGTTATTCGAGGTTATTTGGCAGGGCATTCATGGCGACTTTATAAGGCAGGTGAAAGGCAAATATGCGGCGAAGCATTACCTGATGGACTTAAAGAAAACGACCGATTACCCTCTCCTATTCTTACCCCGACCACCAAAGCTAAAAACGGACACGATATTGATATAAGCAAGGTGGACTTGATTGCTCAAAAAATTCTGAAAAAGAAAGACCTCGAAAAACTTGAACATTATTCACAAACCTTATATCGGGCGGGCTCAGACCATGCCTTAACTCAAAATTTAATATTGGTAGATACCAAATATGAATTTGGCATGAGGGATGGTAATATAATGCTGATTGACGAAATTCATACGCCCGATTCATCCCGTTATTTTTATCAAGATACGTATGAAAAAATACAAAGTAAGAATCAGCAGCAGCGGCAATTATCAAAAGAATTTGTAAGACAATGGCTTATTGAAAATGGATTTCAGGGATTGGAAGGCCAATTAATACCAAATATGACCGATGATTTTATTGAATTGGTAACCAATAGATATATTGAATTGTACGAACAAATTACCGGGACGAAATTCATACGAAGGTCATACGATGATATTGCCGAAACAATTGAACTGTCTGTGAATAGATTTATTACCAACTATTATGATAAATAATCATATTTGCAAAACGGTTTGGAAACTGGAAATTTGAAACTGGAAATTTGAAACTGGAAATTTGAAACTGGAAATTTGGAAAAGGGATTACCAAATAAAAAATACTTAAAAAATTAATCATAAAAACAATTTAAAAAATGAAAATTAAACAAACACTACTCTTATTATTTTTATTATCAACGGGTACACTAATGGCCCAAACCGTGAAATGGTTTGCCGGCGTGGCAAATGATGTAGATCCTGATTTGGTTGTTGATAACAGCAACAACATAGCTCCTTCAGCGGTACATTTTTATGAACCTTCCGGCATAGCCTGGGATAATAATAATAATATGTGGATAGCCGAAAAAAATAAAATCCGGTTATATTATAATGGACAATTCCATAACCGTGCAGGGTATCTTGGCAGAGCCGATCAAAGTCATGAATATAAAAATAATACCGGTATTCAGGCCGCCTTTTTTGCTCCAAGGTGTATTGCATCTGATGCCAATGGGGTTTTATTTATTACAGATGAAGGCAATCATGCCATTCGAAAGATGGGTGCTTTTGTTAATATTGGAAACGGACAAGCAGTTACCACATTTGCAGGTAAGAATGCCTCTGCAGTACCTGGCGATTATGGAGTTTCAGGACCTGATGATGGTATCGGGTATTCTGCCAGGTTTTATTCACCCAAAGGAATAGTAAGAGATGCCGCCGGAAATTTTTATGTAACCGATTTTGATAATTCTACTATTCGTAAGATTGATGCAAGCGGAAAAGTAACTACATTGGCCGGAAAAGCTGGAGTTGAAGGGAGTATTGACGGAAACATAAATGATGGTACAACTGCCCGATTCTCAGGACCATTTGGTATTGCAATATTAAATAGCAGTACTTTGGTAGTAAGTGATTATTTTAACGGAACCATTCGAACCGTAAATATGTCGAATGGCGGTGTAACAACCATTGCCGGAAATCCTGCCGAATCAGGCGTTCAAATTGACGGTGCTTTAAAAAGCAAAGCCAGATTTTTTTTCCCAAAAGGCCTGGCTGTAGTAGCCGGTAAAATTTATGTTGCTGACCGTTATTCCGTAAGGCTTATTGATTTAAGTACCCAATTGGTTTCTTTATTTGCCGGGAGCTATGGAGCAACTGGTAATACTGATGGAGTGGGCAGCGCAGCCAGATTTGGCGAGGTGGTATCACTATCCTATAATTATAATGTTAATAAAACAGGGTTATTTGTTACCGACCACACCTATAATGTTATTAAAATATTAAATATTGATAATCTTGCCCCGGTAGCAGATTTTATATCAGATAAACCTTCAAATAAAGCAGTAATTGACGTCGTAGTGACTCTTACCAATACATCTTCAGGCGAACCCACTACATCGCTTTTATGGACCATTACTTCCAATAGTTTAACTCAAACCATTGTAACCGGAACTGCCACTTCGTTAACACCAATAGGAGTTAAGTTTCATCAGGCAGGATTTTATCATGTCAATTTGGATGTGACTAATTTTTACGGTTCAAGTACCAAATACAAAGGTTCCTTTATTAGTGTTTCAACTGTAGGAATCTCAAAAGTTTCAGAGGATGTTTCAGTTGGAGTTTACCCCAATCCTACGCTTGGTGAATTCACCTTACAAAGTTTGTATGGCAGCCATCCTATTCAATCGTTTTTGGTAACTGATATTACCGGAAAAATTATATATCAAAAAACGTGTAACAATTCGATGTCAGAAAGTTTTGATTTAAGAAACTATCAAAAGGGATTCTATTTTGTAAGAATTGTAACTTCAGCCGGAAGCAACTCACTAAAAATTCAAAAAATATAAACTAAAAATATTCACTTTTAAAAAGAGATTATC
>CAYHCM010000195.1:0-1897 GCA_964355045.1 uncultured Chitinophaga sp.
ATTAGATTTTAATGTTTATTGGCAATCCTACTCTCATAAAATATCTGGCAAATGCCTGAGATAAATGCTCCCGATAAGGCGGTAAAAGTCTGGTTCTTTTTTTTATTTTCAAAATGTGAGATTTTAGATAATCATAATGAACCCCGTAAACATTTTTAAAATCAACGATAATAAAATCGTGCAGGTTACAGTTTTCGTCTTTTTGTAAAAAATGATAACTTGGATAATTGCCTTGCAATAAATTTTCAATAACTTTTTCACGCCCCTTTTTTGAACCATCTTTACTATTGGGGTGACTTGAAAGAAACTCCTCTAAATTTGAATAAGGACAAACCAATACAATTTCAATTTTGCCATTTTCAAGGTCACACGATTGAGACAATACGATTGCATTTAGAAGTTTAATGGTAATCTCTTGATCTTCCTCAAGGCTTTTTGGCGGGATAATTATCGGACAATCTTCAACGAAATCACCTTGTAATATATCATCGGAAAGACTAATTAATTCATACCAAGGATAGACCATATATTACTTGCTTAAAAAGCTAATGGAATAGTTTTTTCTATTTTAAAAGATTTAACCTTTAACTTGATTTCTTTGGTATAATGTAGTTTCATTGAAAAATCTAAGTAATCATTATCCAAAAGAAGAGGGAAATTATTTACTTCAATCTTACCTGAAATATTTTCATCTCGAACCGGATTTTTGTATTTAGGGTTGAATAGACTCATTTTTAGTTTTGTTTGATAAATAAGTGAATTTAAAAAACCATGTTTTTAATTATCTAAATGGTGTTACAAATTTATCCTTTAAATCAGAATTATTCAAAAAAAATCTGTTCGTTCATCCCCCTTACTCCCCAATCCCCTCCAAATCCAATAAAAAAGCATATTCCAATGCTACTTCTTTAAACCGTTCAAACCTGCCGGATGCCCCGCCATGACCCGCATCCATATCGGTAAAAAGTAAAATTTTATTGGTATCGGTTTTCAAATCACGCAGCTTGGCTACCCATTTGGCGGGTTCCCAGTATTGCACCTGACTATCGTGAAGACCCGTGGTTATTAGCATGGTGGGATAATCTTTGGCTTCAATATTATCGTATGGGCTGTATTGTTTTATATAATCATAAAAGTGCTTTTCATGCGGGTTTCCCCATTCGTCGTACTCGCCGGTGGTAAGTGGAATGCTGTCATCGAGCATCGTCGTTACTACATCCACAAACGGAACCTGAGCTACAATACCGTTCCAAAGTTCGGGGTTCATATTTACCACCGCACCCATTAATAATCCTCCGGCGCTGCCACCCATAGCATACAAATGTCTGGGATTTGTATATTTTTCAGAAATCAAAAATTGGGCACAATCAATAAAATCGGTAAACGTATTGGCTTTTTTTAGAAGTTTCCCATCTTCGTACCACTGCCGCCCCATTTCCTGTCCGCCCCTGATATGGGCTATGGCAAAAATAAATCCCCTATCGAGCAAACTCAACCTCACCGAGCTGAAATACACATCCATGCTGGCGCCATAAGAGCCGTAGCCATAAAGTAACAATGGGTTTTCCGGGCTTTTTTCAAAACTTTTTTTATACACCAGCGATACAGGAACTTTAGTTCCATCCCGTGTTTCTACAAAGTACCTTTCGGTTAAATAGTCTTGCGGGTTATACCCTCCAACAATTTCCTGTTGTTTTAATAATTTTTTTTCGCGGGTGGCTAAATGATAATCAAAAACACTGCCGGGTGTTGTAAGAGAAGTATAACTATACCTCATCCATTCTGTATCGAACTCAGGATTTACAGAGGTTCCGGCACTGTAGGCGGCTTCGCCAAAATCGAGATAATGTTCAGTATTGTCCGACTGGTTTATTACCCTCATTTGGGTTAATCCATT
>CAYHCM010000195.1:1997-6023 GCA_964355045.1 uncultured Chitinophaga sp.
CAAGGTTTGTTCATCTTTTACGGAGTAAAAAACATGCTCATTATCGGCAGCCCAACTGCAGCCGCCGGTGGTATTTTCAATAGTATCAGTTAGGAGTTTGTTGGTTTCCAAATTTTTAAAATGAATAGTATAAATTCTTCGGCTAAGTGTATCGGTTCCGTAAGCTAAAATTTTATTATCCTCACTAATGCTAAGTCCGGTCACATCAATATAGGCGTGGCCTTCGGCCAATATATTTACATCTAAAAGTATTTCTTCCGCATTTTCCAACACGTTTTTTTTCCTACAATAAATCGGGTATTCTTTTTTCTCTTCAAACCGGGTATAATACCAATATCCGTTCGATTTGTAAGGCACTGATTCATCGGTTTGCTTAATACGGCCTATTATTTCATCATATAATTTTTTCTGAAAATCTTCGGTATGGCTTAAAGATTCTTTGGTATATTTATTTTCAGCTTCCAAATAGCCTATTACTTCCGGATTTTCGCGGTCATTAAGCCAGTAGTAATTGTCAATTCGGTTGTCGCTGTGCTTTTCTAAAATGGTTTGAATTTTTTTGGCTACAGGTGGAATTTGGTAATCATTTGGCAACTCAATGGACGGCTGTGAAGCGTGTTGTGTATTGGTATCCGATATGGATTCGGGAGGTTTCATAGTATGATTTTACAAAGGTAAAGGATTAACCAATTAGAAATTATTTTTGTTGAGGTAATAATCTAACAGAGAAAGTTTATTTATTTATTAAAAATTGAATCCTCTCCGAAAAGCAAGAAAATGTAAAATTGCCACCAAAACACAAACACACCAAAAAACACAAAACCTTTAATAGCGCTAATATAATTTTTAGTGAAACTTTGTGATTTTGTGTGTTCGTGGCAAAAAAAAATCTTTTCGGATTTGACCCAAAATTCACTTACTAATTTAATTTTCAAATCTCCATCCATCGTAGGTGGATCAAATCCCAAATCTTATCTTTGACCCCATGTCAAAAGGAAATTTCTATCTTATCCCCAATTTTTTGGGAAGCGGAACTAAAGATGATATTGCCACCAACCAGCTCAAAAAAATTTATGAAATAAAAGAATACATTGTGGAATCGGAAAAAGCAGCCCGGGCATTTCTAAAAACGATTGAACATCCTTTGCCCCAATCCGATTTTGAGTTTCATCTATTAAATGAACATAGCAAGGCGAAAGAAGATTTAACCCCGTATTTTAAAAATTGTTTGAAAGGAGGAAACCTTGGATTACTGAGCGATGCCGGAATTCCGTGTGTAGCCGATCCGGGTAACAGGGCTGTGGCTTTTGCCCATAAAAATAAAATTAAAGTGATTCCTATTAGCGGCCCTTCCAGTATTTATATGGCGTTGATGGCTTCCGGATTTAACGGACAAAATTTTGTGTTTCATGGCTACTTACCGGTAGAGCAAGTAGAAAGAATAAAAAAAATAAAAGCTATGGAACAAACGCTTTTAAGCACCGGACAAACTCAACTATTTATGGAAACACCTTATCGCAATAAAAAACTTTTGGAACAATTAATAAAAACCTTAAAACCAAAAACCAAACTTTGCGTAGCTATAAATATTAACAATGAAAATGAAACCATAGTAAGCAAAGAGATTGCTATTTGGGACATAAATCAGGAAAATGTTGATAAACAACCTGCCATTTTCCTGATTGGCGATTAATAAAATCATTGTTTTTACGGAACTTCGTAATCAGTTAATCTGATTCATTGAAGTCGTATTTTACCTTTTTATTAATTTTAATAAGTGTTACCGGATTGTCACAAATTCCCGACAGTATTTTATTTGATTGGGATGTAAGCGGCGAGGAAATACTAATAAAACCAGAACGGAAAAAAAATTTTATTGACCCCGGCTTGGTTACCGATGGAAAATTTGATTACACCAAATCATTACAAAAATTAATAAATTCTCATAATTCCGATTCCCAATTGGTCATTCATTTTCCAAAAGGAACGTATAAGTTTTCGGGAACTATATATTTAAAATCAGGAATAACACTAGAAGGGGAAGGATCTACTAAAACAATTTTTATTTTTGATAATGGCGGAACCGGCAATCTGTTTGAGATTTCAGCATCCCAAAACAATGCGTTTTTCTGGGTTAATAACGGACTTTGGAAACACTCCAAAACCATTGAAGTGGCTGATGAAAGTAAAATTATAGCGGGTAATTATTATGAATTGATAGTGGACGGCGATGGTCTTGCCACATCCAATTGGGCTATGAACAGTATTGGCCAGATTTTTAAAATTGAATCTTTAAAAAATAAATACGCCAGCTTATCTACCGAATTAAAGCTGGATTATTTTAATTATTCCTACCCTCGGGTTAGACTTATTAAACCCATAACCAATGTTCATTTCCGGTTTTTTTCGGTGGAACGATTAGATAAAAGTACCGGCCAAACCAATAATTTTAATTTTAATTATGCCGCCAATTGCACGGTAATAGGGGTTGAAAGTAATAAAAGCAATATGAGTCATGTGGCTTTTAGTAAAAGCTACCGCTGCCGCGTGGCCGACTCTTATGTTCACCATGCCTTTGATTATGGCGGCGGGGGTAAAGCATATGGGATAGAACTGAGCAACAGCAGCAGTAATTGCCATATTGAAAACACGATTTTTGAAAATCTGAGGCATAGTATTTTATTGCAAAGTGGTGCTAACGGAAATGTAATTTCGGGAAACTATTCACTTAATCCGTTTTGGAATGAGGGACTTTTTCCGGCTAATTCAGCCGGAGAATTGGTTTTGCATGGCAATTATCCTTTTGCCAATTTGTTTGAAGGAAATCAGGTGGGCAATATTGTAGTTGACAATTCGCATGGGTACAACGGGCCGGGAAATATGTTTTACCGCAACAGGGCTAACACCTGGGGCGCCTTTATGAATCCCGATGCGGGAAATGCCACTCATTTTATTGGCAATGAAATTACAGGAATCTTCAAAGTTTTTACCGGCACCGGTAATAATATTAACAGTAATTACTACACCGATACCGATACTTCCTTATTTAAATCGTTAAGATTGCCATCAAGTTTGTATTTAAAAAACAAACCCCTTTGGTGGCCGGCTCAAAAACCGTATCCGGCTATAGGGTTGCCACCAACAAATCAATTGTCTGATATACCTGCAAAATATAGGTTTAACCATGATTCATTGAGAGCATTAAATACATCACCCGAAATTTTTATTGTAAATTTTACCAATGAATTTAAAGAAATTAATGGTCAGGTTGTGGTTGGTTTGGAAAGCAAATTGCAGGTAAATGTAGAATCTTTAAGGCTTGAAAAAATGATGGAAGGTGTCAATTTTTGGTTTCCGGCAAGCCCTGATTATTCAAATGGTTTTTTGTTTCAGAGCCATTTTACCAGGGATAGTTTTTTAGTACCTACAAAAACAACGTGCTACCGATGGAAAGCACAAGGATTTAAAAACCAAACATGTGAGAGTGATACGTTTTGCGTGCAAAATGAAATTGTCTCGCTTAAAAAGATAAAGCCAACCCAACTATTAATCTATCCAAATCCAACAGATAATTCCATAAATATTAATTTAACAAAACCTTCGTTGGTTACAGTTTATTCAATGGTTGGCGAGGTTTTGCTTTCGCAAAATTTTGAATTAGGAATGGCGATTATGGATTTAAAAAAATTGCCAATGGCTAATTATATTATTGAGGTTTTTGATGGCATCAGTTATTACAGGCAAATAATTCAAAAATTCTAAGATCGTACGCATTTTTACTTTGAAATAAGGCGAACAGCCAATTTTGTAATTCGTAAAAATATTTTTAATTGATAGTAAATCTAAAATCATAAATCTAAGGGTGTATGACACATTGCTCAATTCCTTGAAATATTTCTATAGCTAATAAAAACCTTCGTAGAAAACATTACTATAAATTCATAACCTTATTACCTTATTTTATTAAGCAAATAAGGTAATAAGGTTGGTTGTTGTAAGTGCCTGGATTCTACTAAGTGGTAGGGT
>CAYHCM010000196.1:0-2381 GCA_964355045.1 uncultured Chitinophaga sp.
AAACGTTGACGAGGTTTAAAACCTCGTCAACGTTAGTCAAAAAAACGCTCCAACCAATTCCTCCTCTGAAATATTATTAAAGTAATCGCTGCTTGGTATATTTTTAAGATGTTCTAAAATTACTTCTGCCCGATGTTCTTTCCCTATTAAAGCAGCTTCCACGTCTTCAATATCTTTTTTGGCAAAAAAATCACCATAAATTTTGATGGCTCGTATAAGTCCTTTGTCCACATTAAGGTGTACTTCCAAATGACCTCCCGGGGTTTTTATGCCTTTTTGAAAAGCGTATTTCGGCGAGTAACCAAAGTTCCAATGCCACTGACTGTATTTTTCATCGGCTAATTGTTGTATGGCTTTTTTATCTGTTTCCGAAAATTCATAAAGCTTTACATCGCTGTAAATACTTATAATATATGCCATCACTCTATCCCTAAATTCTTCTACCGTAATGGGTTCTTTTAAATGGCTTGAAATATTGGTAACCCGGCTTCGAACAGACTTTACCGCTTTGTCTTCAAATTTTAAAGGATTTACTTTTAATGCATCTGAAAGGTCAGAAATTTGCGAAGCAAAAAGTAATGTGCCGTGGTGAAGTACCCTTTTTTTCTGGTGAAAAATATGTTCAGCATTTCCCGAAAATTTTTGCCCTTTAATTAAAATATCGTTTCGCCCTGAAAACTCGGCTTCAATCCCCAATTCGGCCATTACAGCTATAATTGGTCTGGTGTATTTTTTAAAATCTATTTCGGGCTGGGCATTGCCATAGTTCATTATAAAGGTAAAATTAAGATTGCCCAAATCATGGAATACCGCTCCGCCACCTGTTAATCGTCGTACTACTTTTATATTTTTTTCATTTACGGTTTCACTATTTATTTCGGCTAATGTATTTTGGTGTTTGCCTACGATGATGGCATTATCGTTTCGCCAAAGCATAAATATATCCTCTTCATAATTTTTAAGTAAGTATTCTTCGGTGGCTTGGTTAAAATAGGGTTCGGTAGAGGTATTGTGGATGGAGAGCATTTACGATTTTAGAATTACGATTTACGTTTTGGTGGCTACGAAATTAATGAATTTGGAAGTGTATAAATTTAAAAAACATTCCCCAACCCTCCACCTCAGGCTGGGGGACTGCTGCTTCGTAATAGATTTCTTTCTAATTTTTAAATTTCTGAATCTCTGTACTCCAAATCTTTATCATCCAAAGAGAGAGGACAAAAAATACTTTTTTTGCCATACTTTCGTTAGGTTAAATATGAAAAATTTTACTTTAATAATTCTTATAGGGTTTGGTTCTTTGGTTTGTGGACAAATTCCAACATTACCAAAAGCGTTGCTGAAAAATTGGGTTTCCATTCCGGCACTTGATTTTAAAGCTGATGGAATAGAAGGAAATGATTCCGTAAATTTTACTAAAACGTGCCATAAAGTAACAACAGATGAGTTTTTTATTTACACAAGGGAAATAACAAATCTGGAATACCGTGAGTTTGTGATTGAAACTAAAAATACAGCCATGTGGCCGGATACCAATAGCTGGAACACTGATTTTGAATTAGCCTATAATGATCCGATGCGACAATACTATTTTTGGCATCCAAAATATGCAGATTATCCGGTTGTCGGCATTTCTCAAATTCAGGCTAAAGCTTATTGTGAATGGCTTCAGGGAATATTGAATGAGCAATTGGTTAAATCGGAAGAGTATAAAAATTACACGTGTTTGGTATCATTACCTACGGACAAGCAATGGGAATCTGCTTTTTACTATTCCTATTTGCAATCTGAAAATCCGAATTGGTCGGTAGCATGGATTATTAAGAAAAAGCTCATTATGACAAAGAAAAAGTATAATGTTAATTATGGAGTTGATTTAACTAAGGAAGGGCAATCACTTAATGATTATATCAGTGATGGTGGCATGTACCCTGTTAGATATAATGAATATAAACCTGCCAAGCAGGGCCTTTATAATTTGATGGGTAATGTAGCTGAATGGACAGTGTCGCCGGCTTATAATTATACTGATAGTTCTAAGGTGTTTTTCAAAAAAGATACCAGGCAAATAATTTCGTATTTGAAATGCAATGGCCATGAGTTTTATGACACCGCAAAAAGTTATGATTATTATTATTATCCGTATAATCTGAAACCTGTTTATGAAAAGGATGGTTATATAGCGGTTAAAGGTGGAAGTTGGTGCCACACTATGTTTTACTTACAACCTGGTGTTTCGCTTTATTGCAAACCTGATGAACAGCATAGCTATATCGGGTTTAGGCCGGTGATGACTTTGGTTAAGAAAGGGGATTGATAGCCGGATAAAAACACACCCCTAACCCCTCTCGAGAGGGGAATTACTTCGACAAAAATTCGTT
>CAYHCM010000196.1:2481-6017 GCA_964355045.1 uncultured Chitinophaga sp.
CACCCCTAACCCCTTTAAAGAGGGGAATTGCTACGAGAAAAATTCGTTTAAAGTTTCAGGTTTTTTTTAATCAACCTAAGGCAGCATCTTCAACAAACTAAAGGCCGCTTCTTCGCCCTTATTGCCATGTTTTCCTCCGGCACGGTCTTCGGCTTGTTGCATGGTATTGGTGGTAAGTACCCCGAAAATTACAGGCTTATTATATTTTAAACCCATTTCCATAATTCCGTTGGCTGCTGCCTGACAAATAAAACTGAAATGAGGCGTTTCACCCTGAATTACGCAACCAATACAAATAATCCCGTCAATCTCTGGGTTTTTTGCAAATTTTTGTGCAGCCAAAGGCAGTTCAAATGTACCGGGAACATAATGTGTAATTATATTATCTGAATGAACTCCAGCCTTTTTTAATATTGAATATGCGCCATCCAACAAAGCGTTTGTAATTTTATCATTCCATTCGGCACAAACAATTCCTATTCTGTATGCCGATCCATCCGGGATGGGCGATGTGAAAACAGATAAATTTTTGTCAGATGAAGACATACATTTTTAAAATTTCAAAAAACAAATTCCAAAAAACAAATAAATCCTAAATCTTAAAATACAAATTTCAAACGGTTTGAAACATTTGAAAAATTTGGAATTTATTTGTGATTTATTATTTATTATTTGTTTTTTGTTTTTTATTTAATCAGGCGTTTTCCCCATTTTTGCCATAGTACGGGCTATGTATTTATTGGATACCTGTGCTTGCTGAGATTCTTTATATTTATCCCGAATCATTTTATAAGCTTTAGTGGCAGCTTCCCAATTTTTAACTTCTTCGTAATGTATGCCTGCTCTCATAAGGAAAGCGGGTGATGTATAAAGATTTTCGCGCAAGGTACCAGCCTTCATATATAAATCGGCAGCTTTAGCCGTTTCATTTAATTCGGAATAGCAATCGGCTATTAAAGCAACAATAGAAGGAGCCATTATTTCATCATCAAATTCAACATCTTCCAAATACTCTAAAGCCGTTTTGAAATCCTTTTTGCTCATATACGCCCGTCCGGCATAATATTTAGCCAAATTTCCTGCTGCTGTATTTCCATACTCATCCGCTATATCAACCGCTGATTTGTATTTTCCATCTCCATTAATTACAAGATTCATTGAATCTTTATCAAAATAGCGTTCAGTCATAAATAGCTCACCATAGGCTTCTTCTTCTTTATCGGGTTTATATTTAGTTTGATAATAAATGTAACCTGCCACTACAGCTATAAGTCCTACTAAAATAATGTTGGCATTGCGGCGGTTGTTTTCGTACCATTCAGCAATTTGGTTAATCTTAAACGATTCTTGCCAGTTAAATTTTTTATTTTCTGTTGTCATTTTTTATTCTATTATAAAGGGGTATTCTTCTTGGTAAATGTTGGTGTAAAGGGCATCTGCGGTTGGATATTCTGAGTTTTCGGCAAATTCTACCGAGTCTAAAACCACTTGTTCGGTTTTTTCTTCAATTTGTTTCAATTCCATTTCTGTAGCCCATTTTTTTGAAAGAATTGTTTTTTTAACCCGTTCAATGGGGTCTTGTAATTTATAGTCTTCCAATTCTTCTTTAGTTCGGTATTTGGCCGGGTCGCTCATGCTATGCCCGCGGTAGCGGTAAGTTTTTATTTCTAAAAATGTGGGTCCGTTGCCGTTTCTCGCCCGTTCAGCGGCTTCAGCAATAGCTGTATGAACGGTTTCGCATTGCATGCCATCCACCTGAAATGAAGGCATTCCATACCCATGGCCTATTTTATATAAATCCAAAAGATTGGTAGTTCTTTCTACCGAAGTTCCCATGGCGTATTCGTTGTTTTCACACACAAATATTACCGGCAGTTTCCAAAGCATGGCCATATTAAAGGTTTCGTGCAAAGCTCCCTGACGGGCTGCTCCATCTCCGAAATAACACACGCACAAATTTTTGGTTCCTAAATATTGTTCGGCTAACGCAATGCCGGCTCCTAAGGGAATTTGACCGCCAACGATTCCATGTCCGCCAAAAAAATTATGTTCTTTGCTAAACATGTGCATGCTTCCACCTTTTCCACCGCTGCATCCTGTCACTTTTCCATATAGTTCGGCCATTACTGCATTGGCACTAATGCCACAAGCCAAGGCATGGGCATGGTCGCGATAGGCAGTAATAATATTATCATCTTTGGTAATGGCGCTCATGGTGCCCGCCACCACAGCCTCCTGACCAATATATAAATGGCAAAATCCACGAATCTTTTGCTGCCCGTAAAGTTGCGCACTTTTCTCCTCGAACTTCCGCATCAGCGTCATTTCTTCAAACCATTTAAAGTAGGTTTCTTTACTAAAGATTACTTTTGCCATCTTATATTTTTAGCAAGCCGCAAAAATATACATTTAACTAAAATTTGCCCATTGTTTTTAAAAAACATTTCAGTAAGTCAATTTAAAAGTCATTCATCAGCCGCATTGCAGTTGCAGCAAGGGATAAACTGTATAACAGGAAAGAACGGTGTGGGCAAAACCAACCTTTTGGATGCAATATATTGTTTGCTTAATGGTAAAAGCTACTTTCAGATGACGGATGCGCTGTGTGTAATGCAGGATGAAACCTATTATTTGTTAAAAGGAAATGTGCTTAACATTGACGAGGTTCCAAACCCAAACCTTGACCAGGTTCCAAACCTCGTCAATGTTGAAAATCACCTGATGGTATCCTTTCAGATTGGAAAACGAAAATCCATAAAACTTAATGATGAACCTGTAAATAAACTGGCTGATTTTTTTGGAAAATTTCCCTGTGTAGTAATAGCTCCCGATGATGTGGAAATAATAAACGGCGAAAGTGACCAACGGCGGCGGTTTTTTGACTACATGCTTTCGGTGGTGGATGCTCAGTATTTAAAGAACCTTTCGGCTTACAACAAAATTTTGGAAACCCGAAACCGACAACTAAAAGTGTTTTTGGAAAATGATAATTTCGACCCCGTGTTACTTGAATATTACGATTTAAAATTAGAGTTACACGGCAATTATATTTTTAAAGTACGGCAGGATTCTACTTCGGTTTTCGAAAATTATTTTAATAAGGTATATGCCGAAATAGCAGCAGGTGCAGAGGTGCCCGTTTTTAAATTTATTAGCAAATTGCAGGATTCTGATTTTAAAACCGGATTTGCCCAAACCCTTAGTAAAGATAGAATATTAGGACGAACAAGTTTTGGCACACACCGCGACGACTGGTCGTTTGAATTAAACAACATGCCTTTAAAAAAAACAGGTTCACAAGGACAAATCAAATCCTTTTTAATAGCCCTGAAACTGGCCATGTACAATTTTATTTATGAAAAACGAAATGTAAAACCTCTGCTATTGCTGGATGATATTTTTGAAAAGATTGATAACTCCCGGATGCACCAATTGGTAGAGATAATTTTACGCGACGGAATGGGGCAGGTAATTATTACGGATACCAATAAAAAAAGGGTGGAGGAGTATTTTGAGGGGAGGGGAGAGGTTGGGTT
>CAYHCM010000197.1:0-5708 GCA_964355045.1 uncultured Chitinophaga sp.
AGGGCTCAAAGAAAAAATCAACAGCAAAGCTGCTGATACAGCTTGTTTTTTCATAGAAATCAGAATTTAGTAACACAAAATCAATACTTTTCCTTTAAAAATACAAATTTATTTTTGATTAAGATTTTGAAAATTAAATAGACTAAACCAACCTAATCCTTCAATTTTTTAAGAAATCTGTTGTTTATATCAAAACGCTTGTTTAGTTTCGTTCCGTTCTTACCACCTAAAAAACCTTTACACTATGAAAAAAACCTTAACTCTTCTTGCTTTAATTTTAGTTGCACACGGTGGTTTCACCCAAAACCGAGCCTTGCACTTTGACGGTGTGGATGATTATATACGGGTGCCCGGCACAGCTAAACTGAACGGCCCGGCCACTATTACCCTTGAAACCTGGCTATTTGTCACCGATTTTTCGAGCTCGCCCTGTGCCAATTGTGCCCCTATTATATGGAACCAGCAAAATTCGTATCGCTTTGGCACCGGCAATACGCAACGGGTATATGTCAATTTGCTCAACGGCTCTGCTCAGGTTACATTAACAAGTGTCGGCACCATTTCGGCCTTGTTTTGGCACCATATAGCAGCCACCTTTAACGGCACCAAATTGAAATTGTACATTGACGGGAATTTAACCGATTCATCAACCACCGGATCATTTGCCATTACCTATCCCAGTACCACATCTGATGTGTGGATAGCCGATCCGCAAACAGGCTATGGCGGTGTGCTTGAAGAAACCCGGATTTGGAATTATGAACGCTCGGCTGCACAAATTAAGGAAGGAACCTATAAGCGGTATCCGGCAAACCAAAAAGGATTATTACTGCAATACAGCTATGAGGATGGGGTTCCATACAAGAACAATGCCGGCACCGACACCATTGCCGACAAAACAAGTTTTGACCATTACGGAGTGGCGGGCAATTTTGCCATGCGCGATTCGGCTTCTAATTTTGTAGGGGGTCTGGATTTTTGCGATACCGCTGTTTATTCTAAATTTTCGGTTTCGCGCTGTGTAAAATATCAATTACCTTCTAAAAAGAGAACAGTACTTGTAAGCGGGGTATATCAGGATACCATTTTATCGTACCAAAATTGTGATTCGATTATGACTATTACGGTTTCTATATTTAAGCCTTCAGTCGTTTCGGTAACGCTTGCCGATTGCGATTCGGTTCAAAACCCGGTTACAAAAGGGTATTATAAAAACTCGGGAAAATACATTACCACGATTAAAAATAATGCGGGCTGCGATAGCGTGATATCCTACTATGTAACTGTGTATAGAAAAGATACCACCTATCTTAGTTTTGATGCCTGCAATTCGTTTAAATTAAAAAACGGCCAAACGGTGACCAGCAGCGGGGTTTATTATGATGCCTACAAAGGGTACAGGGGATGCGACAGTACTGTGGTAAACACGGTAAATATCCGTAAAAACACCTTTGCCAAGTCAACCCTTTACATGTGTTTGTTTTTGATTTGCCCTACCAATCCTACCTTGATTTTTTCGAAACCCGGGGTTTACTACGATACCATCCAAAATAAAATTAAGTGCGACAGTATTATCGAATATACCATACTATCGGATGCCACATATGGAACTATAAATGCGGTATCGTGCGGAACGTATAAAAGCCCTTCCAATAAATACACATGGACGGCATCGGGCCTTTATTACGACACGCTTTTTATGGGGAATAAAAGGAATTGCGATAGTTTTATAACCGTAAATCTTACCATTACCGCGCCAGCCAAAGAGTTTTTAAATGTTACAGAATGCAGGAGGTATAAGGTGCCATCGGGTACCAAAA
Organism: uncultured Chitinophaga sp.; assembly: GCA_964355045.1. Lineage (GTDB taxonomy): Bacteria > Bacteroidota > Bacteroidia > NS11-12g > UBA9320 > JABWCE01. Next base: position 1,821 of record CAYHCM010000197.1, read on the forward strand.
CGGTAACCACAAGCGGCACAATAACGGATGTACTGAAATCAAAAAACGGCTGCGACAGCATTCAATATACCATTAACGTTACGATTAATAATGCCAATACCGCTTTTACAAGAACGGGCAATACCCTTACGGCTTCTACCACGGTAAGCGGGGCCATGTTTCAATGGTACGATTGCACTACCGGCTTTAGTGCCATATCGGGCCAAACCCAGAAAAGTTATACTCCGGCCAAAGCCGGCAAATATGCCCTGTCGGTGACCGAAAACACATGTACCGATACCTCGAACTGTATAAATTTTTTATTGGGAGCCATTAATCCATTGCGTTTAAATACTATCTCAATATATCCTATCCCATCAAAAGGAGGGTTTGAGATTGAATCGAACATTGCCTTGCACGACGTTAAGATTACCATTATAAACGCACTGGGCGAAACCATAAAGGTATGGGAAATGGATGAATTAACCCGAGCCAATTTTCAGGTAAACCTGCCGGCAGCCTTAAATTTAATACGAATTGAATCGAAAGAGGGATATATGATAAAATATGTAATGTTTGAGTGATGGGTAATTGGTAGTTTTTAGGGATTTGGGTGTGGAATGCATCAGTGAAGTTTTTTAAGGAGCCGCCAGGTCAGCCTTCCATCTCACATGCCAACGCCGGCGAGACATTTGCCGGGATTTTGACGGTAGGTAAGCCGGAAGTGAAGAAAAATAAATTATGGAAAATGAAGCTTCAGAAAAAGTAACCCTTTTTGAATCAGAAAGTCCGGATATCAAAATATCAATACGGATGTATTTTAATAAAAAGGATCAGTTGTATTTTGATGGGTATGATATTGGTAAACGTGTAAACGAGGCCTGGGGTGATTCGGATTATGAATATACCTATACCATTGAACCCGAAGAAGTCAAAAAGTTTTATAAGCTCTTTAAATTAACTGCAGGGGACAGGCTTAATCTCTTATATGAATTCAAAAAACGCTTTGGTGTAAACGAAGCCTATACCTTGTTGGGCGATTTTATGAAAAAGCATAAAATTAAATATGATAGTTTTACGTGGAGTTGAGAGGGGGGAGTGCCCTGGGGCTGAGGCTGGAAACGCTGCTTTAATTTTACACGCAATTCAGGTTTTTTTATTTCGCATCAATTTACCTAAATTGCCTATAAACTTTTAAAAAGTTAGGAGTAAGTAAAGCTGATCATTTAGAATAATTAATTAAAATACCACATGTCAAAATTTAAACTTAATTTTTTAACCATTCTATTGGTAGTTCTCTGTTTTTCTTCTTGCACAATGGAAAAGAGAATTTATTCGTCTGGCTACCATATAGAATGGAAAAATGGCAATCGAATTTTGGCAAAGAAAGAATTTGAAAACGATAAAAGGAGAGAACAAACGGAACTAAATAAAGTAGTGACTATTGAGCAATCAGAGATGGCTGGTTATATGGTTAAAAATACTTCTACAACAATTGATCAAAACATAATCGCATCAGTTGACAACGAGTTGATTTTTTTAGCCAAAAAGGAAACAATTAATTTTACTACAATTCAAAAGAGAGATATCAACAACCAACAGGTAACGATTAATTCATCTATAAAATCTGAATTTAAAAATGAAATTAAAACTTTTCTCAAAAATTCTGATGAAAAACCTAAAATTAATACAATCGGATTAATTTCTTTTATCAGTGCTATATTAGCTTTCTTTATTATTCCGGCTATTTTATCATTGTTTTTAGGAGCAAAGGCTCTAAGGCAATTCAAAAGAAACCCTGAAAAAAATAAAGGTAAATGGATGGCAAAAGTAGGGGTTGTAGTAGGCTACATAGGATGTGCTTATGGTATATTGATTTCATTGGCTGCAGCAATTTTTGGCGGTGCGGTTTGGCTAATTCTGGGAATTATATGCTTAATTGATATTATCGTTAGTACAGATATTCTAATTAAAAACCAGAAAATAACCGCAAGCAAAAGCACTGCGGTTTTGTAGGTTGTGAAAGTTCGTAATACCAGCTATCTTCCCCCTGCTAGTCCGAGTTTGTTTGTAGATGCTGGTTCGAGTTTTCAAAACTCGTATCCACCAAAGTTCAAAAGTAAAGTTATTTTCAAAATTAAAGCTATGGCATTTGTCTGTTTTTCGTGGTCCAAGTTTCAAAATCAGACCGTTGATGGAAATCATCTCAGCTTATAAATCATTAAATTCCTCAATGCTAATTTCAGCCTGATTAATTAATTTACGCAATATTCCTAAACCTAATTCCTTATGTTGCGGCACCGATAATGTATATAAATATCCCTTTTTAACCAGCATTATATGAGACCCCTTCTGTCTGCTAATTTCCCATCCCTTCCGTTGAAATTTTTTTACAGCCCCCCCTGCTGGCGCAAGAATGGCTGCGATTGCTGGTTCGAGTTTGCAACTCGGACCACGATAAACAGACATAAGCTGAGTAAAGATTAATATATTAGAAAAAGGTATTAGAAAAATAATTTTACATTTGCCTTATAAGGAGCAACATTGGAAATATAGCAATGCATTAACTTATACCGGACAAATAGGAGTTTTAGAAATTGATTTTGAATGAAGAAAAAAGTAATAGGACTTGTGGATACGAGTTACAAATCAAAGATTCATCAATTCCTCTGCTTAAAAAATAAATATAAACTAATTGATAAACTCGCACCAGCAGCGGGGATTCGGATTATGAATATACCTATACCATTGAACCCGAAGAAGTCAAAAAGTTTTATAAGCTCTTTAAATTAACTGCAGGGGACAGGCTTAATCTCTTATATGAATTCAAAAAACGCTTTGGTGTAAACGAAGCCTATACCTTGTTGGGCGATTTTATGAAAAAGCATAAAATTAAATATGATAGTTTTACGTGGAGTTGAGAGGGGAAATCTCTGAAGCCGGGGCTGAAAACGCTGTATTATAGAGAAAAGAAATATAGATTTGTGTATGCCAAACATTCTCCAATCTACCCCAAAATGGGGGTATATAGGAATGTTTGGCAGAAATACATTCTTATATAAACGATTTAGCGGTCATTGTAAAAAAAGACTACATGTGCTATTAAAGACAGACAAAATAAAACAAAATGAAAGACCTGATTAAAAGAAACTTAAGCGGCAAGAAAATTTTAGTTCTTTTTATTTTGACGAATATCATTTATGCAATTATGCTGACAATAACGATTCCGAAAGTGATGAGTTTTTCGGGAGGAATGAAGTTGTTAGATATGATGCCCACAGGTTACAATGTTGAATATGTCAACTCTCTTTTAAATACTTTAGGCGACAAAGGAAGAGACGCTTATTTGTTCAATCAACTTCCAGTAGATATGATTTATCCTTTCCTTTTTGGTGTAAGTTATTGTTTGCTTCTTGCATATTTTCTAAATAAAATTGGAAAAATAGAAAGCTATCTATTCTACTTAACTTTTCTACCGCTTTTTTCAGGACTCTTTGATTATCTTGAAAACATTGGAATAATTAAAATGTTGAATAGCTATCCCGACAATTCAATCATATTGACACAGACAACAAATGTATTTTCGGTTTTAAAAAGTTCCTTTACAACTATCTATTTTATCATTTTGATAATCTTTTTAATTGTATTTGGAAAGAGTAAATTATTTCAGAAAGCTAAATGAAAAAAACAGACGAACCACGAACAATAAAAAACAACGAACCGCTAACAGCACCTACAAGAAATTGGCGGTTCAGTGGTTAAATGCAGTTTTGTGCTTCGTATCAAGTTCATTGCTGGCAGTCAGTTTTGTGCTTCGAAATCGCCAACTTCTTGTAGCTGCAAAACGTTATGTGCATAGTTCGGAAAAATTCCAACAAGCAAAAAGTTTCATTATACAGAAACTTTAAT
>CAYHCM010000198.1:0-5689 GCA_964355045.1 uncultured Chitinophaga sp.
TAAACCAATCCCTGTGCCATCATAGCATCAGCTACTTTCACAAATCCTCCGATATTAGCTCCTTTTACATAATTTATATAATTGCCTTCGGTACCATATTGCACACATGTTTGGTGAATATTTACCATAATATCGTGAAGTTTCTTATCCACTTCTTCTCTAGTCCAATTTAGGCGCATTGAGTTTTGGCTCATTTCAAGACCTGAAGTAGCAACACCGCCGGCATTGGCAGCTTTACCCGGTCCATAAAGAATTTTATGTTCAAGAAAAACTTCAATTGCTTCGGGGGTTGAAGGCATATTGGCTCCCTCTGATACACATATACATTTATTTGCTATAAGTATTTTGGCGTCATCACCGTTCAATTCGTTTTGAGTGGCACTTGGCAAAGCTATGTCGCACTTAATACCCCAGGGAGTTTTGCCTGCATGGTATTCGCAGCCATATTTTTTGGCATATTCTTCAATTCGTCCCCGTTTTTCATTTTTCAATTCCATGATATAGGCAAGTTTTTCGGCATCAATTCCGTTTTTGTCATAAACAAAACCGTTTGAATCGGACATGGTAACCACTTTACCTCCAAGTTCAGTCGCTTTTTCGGCAGCATATTGCGCCACATTACCCGAACCCGATACCACAACAGTTTTGCCTTTAAAATTTTCATTTCGGGTAGCCAGCATTTCTTTGGCAAAATAAACCTGACCGTAACCAGTGGCTTCCGGACGAATTAAACTTCCGCCCCAATCTAATCCCTTACCTGTAAGTACTCCGGTAAACTCGTTGCGAATCCGTTTATACTGACCAAATAAAAATCCGATTTCACGTCCGCCAACGCCAATATCACCTGCCGGAATATCGGTATCTGGGCCAATATGTTTGCTCAACTCGGTCATCAAGCTTTGGCAAAAACGCATCACTTCATTATCTGATTTCCCCTTGGGGTCAAAATCAGAACCTCCTTTGCCACCGCCCATTGGCAGGGATGTCAGGCTGTTTTTTAAAACCTGTTCAAAAGCCAAAAACTTTAATACACCCAAAGTAACCGAAGGGTGAAAACGCATACCCCCCTTATAAGGGCCTATAGCACTGTTCATTTGAATTCGGAAACCGCGGTTAATCTGAAATTCGCCTTTATCGTCAATCCAGGGAATTCGAAAAATAAAAACCCTTTCCGGTTCTACCATGCGTTCCAAAATTTTGGCAACTTTATACTTCGGGTTTTCTTCAATGTAGGGAATCAATACTTCCACAACTTCCAATACGGCCTGATGAAATTCACCTTCGCCGGGGTTTTTAGCAACCACCTTGTCCATAAACTGTTTTACTTTTGGATTCATTTTGATTTTTTTTAATTAAAAAGTAATGTTTGTTATTTGTTAATCTGAATATTTTAAAATTTGGCGCAATGTTATAACATAATCCTTAAATTGAAGACATTAATTTATGAAAAAACAAAAAATCGCTATAAAATATAATGCTTCTTAATTACTCCAGTATTTAGTAGTATTTAAGGGTGAAAATCAAAGAAATGGGTAGTTAGTTCCTGGAAAAAAAGCTATATATTTTTGAAAATTATGAATCACTGATGATTTTTTTAAACAAAAATTAAATCATCTTTTTCTAATTTAAATTTTGGCTTGTTTAATTTCATGATGGAAGTTTTAATTCTTCCGCTTTCCTTCTGTGGAATGGTTGTAGGAATTAAATTTTCTATCGGAATATTAAATAATTTGTGAATTATTATTAAATCTTTTAGTACAAAAGGACTTATACCATTTATTAATTCAGAAATATAAGATTTGCTATGCCGTAAAATTATTCCTAAATCTTGTTGACTTAATCCAAGCTCAGAAAGTTTTGATTTGATAGTTTGTTTTCTGGTCAATAAAAATTTTCTTTCCTGCTCAGCAATCAATTCAGCCATATCACTTTCTTTAATTCTTTCTTCGCTAATTAATGAGTTATTACCCCAATTCCGTTTTTCATATTCTTTAATCATCGAACGAAGTTTATCCCTGCTTTCAGATAATTCAGGGTTTTCTTTCGCCATTAAGCGAAGTTTTCTTTCTATTATAAGTGCTTTTTCTAATTCCAATTCATCCGAAATAGAACCTTTGTGAAGTATTTTTAAATACGTTTCTGTTTTCATATATATAATAAATTAATTTATCCAATCCCGATCCTTCAACCACTTTTTAATGGTGTTTTTGTTATTAAACCTCTTCATTCGTCCATCCTCTTTTTTCATGAAGCAAATGAAGTGTTTCGTTCCTAATTGATTTTACGGTATTCCTAAACTCTTCACCGGGTTCAAATTCTTCATAACGGGCACAATCTAATACTGCTACAGAGTTAAAAGCAAAGGATAATAAGAATTCTGTTCTATCGCTTACTGTTAGTTTTTCAGAAAATTCTTTATGGTAACCTGAAACTGATAAAGGCCAAAGAGTATTATCTTTCAAAAATGACTCGCTCAATTCTTCAACATTGCTCGCCAATTGAGCTATCTTCCAACGGATGTTTGAATCCTCACAGGAAGCTTTGATTTCATTTAGCAGCCAGCAAAGGTTGGATAGTTCCTGCCCGGTTGATTCTTTATTTAATACAGGTATTAACATAAATTTGAGAATATTTGAATTATAAACTCATTCAACAAAGATATTTTTAATTGGTTTGGTTTTTGGTTTTATTGAAGTAAAAGGATCACTTCATGAATTCTTGCCGCCAGTTTGGAGTTTTTCCTTATTCATTTGTTGTTTCTTTAAAAGCAATTTTTCAAAATTGTTTCAATTCGTTTGCTAAGTTCTGTCTCGCAATATTTTCATATTTATTGAAGAAAGAATCGGTTTTAAAAATTCTTTCCATGCTCAAAAAGTGATTTAATACGTTTTTTCTTCCGGGATTATAAATGAAATTAGGATATTGTGAATATTCTTTTCTTATTTGCTTAAAATACTCAGAATAAGATTCCCGGGGTTTACCTAAAATAGATAGGTCGGCATCTGTAAATAAATTTGTATCAAGGTCTGTACTTTCCAAATGTTGTTTGGTTGCTATTATTTGGGAAACACATTTAGAAATTTTGTCGTTTGGAAATTTTATTAATTGCAACCTTTCTTTTGCTAATTCTGCACTTTTCTCCTCATTGTTATTTTTTGTTGTTTTATAAATTATATCATGGTAATACACCGAAAACAAAATCGTATCCCAATCTTCTATTTCTTCTTTTACTTCTATTAGTTCGTGATATAAATTTTCAAGATGGCTAAGTGTATGATAGAAGCGTTTCTTATTTGTATAGTTCTGTTCTATTTCATGCCAAAGGGTTTCTGATAAATGAGTATTTTTAGAATACTTCCCGACTAATTCTATAAAAGTTTGCCTTAGATCCATTATTATTTGAAGGTTTTATTTTATAAATAACTCAACCACCAATACCCCTTAGAACTTTTATAATTATTATACCAGCGGCAAGGGAAATATAAAACCACAACTACCAATGCCCACAAGGCATAAACAGCCCATAAATTAACTCCAAACCCTTTTGGAAATCCACCAAAAATAGACTGGGCATTGAGATCGGATAAGTGATAGCCCGAAGCAAAGAAAATAATAAATGCCACCGCATGGATTAGATAAATATGTAAGATATAATAAAAGAACGGAACCCGCCCGAAAACGGTAATGGCATTCAAAAATTTGTTCTTCCATTTTTCGGCAAAAGCCAAAAATAAAAAGGCCGGGCCAATGGTCATCAAGGCATATAGCAAAGAAGGAGGATATTTGGTGGTATCAATAAAAGAGAACATGGAAAATATAGTGGTAGCCTGAATTTGCCAGGGATGATGATCGCCATAAAAATTACCTGAACGTAAAAGGACAAAAAGAATGATGCAGCCTATTCCCAATTGAATTAAGGTTTTGCGTCGTTTTTCAATGGTAACTTCAGGCTTATATAAATTACCAAATAAATAGCCTAAAATCATAATGCCAAGCCAGGGCATTAGCGGATAGCCGACAAACAAACCATGATTGACATTCAAATCAAAAAAATTGGGGACATGAAGAACAGACCATATAAATCCTGAAAAATCTTTGTTTATAGGTTCGTCAAAGCCATCCAAAAGATTGTGGCCAAAAACCAAAAGTATTCCTAAAACGAACAACACAAGATTGGGTAATCTTACCAAGCCCGCCATTAAAACCATGCTTAACCCAATAACCCATATTACAAACAGCCCAACAAATGCATAACTTAAATTACCCACCCATCCAAAATAAATTATAGTAACTTCAAGCAGGATGAGCCATAAACCACGGGTTAATAAAAATTTTGAAAGGTTATTTAAAGAGCGTTTTTGCTTTACAAAAAAAATGGATGTACCGGCCAAAAAAACAAAAACCGGGGCACAAAAATGAGTAATCCATCGGGTTAAAAACAAAGCGGTATTGGTGGTTTTAAAATCCAAAGGGTTTTGGCCGTTGATAGAATCGAAATGAAAAAAATCACGGCAATGGTCAAGCGCCATTATTACCATTACCAATCCGCGAAGCAGGTCAATGGATTGGATGCGGGGCTTGGTTTCGGTTGAGGTATTCATTTATTGATAATAATGAAAACAAATATATGAACCTTGTTCGATAAAAATAATTCTTGCCTCAAAAACACAAAGTCACAAAATTTCACTAAGCGCTTTTAGTGTTCCTTAGTGTTTTAGTGCCTTAGTGGCAAAAGAAACTAATTCTATTACAACCAAGATTCTTTTAAGCAACTTTTCTTCCCATATTTACCAAAAACCCAAAAGCTGCTGCGGTAAAAAACATGATCAAACTATAAATAGCGGGAGGAATACTCATCACACTATTGCCAAGTACGGTGAGGGCTATGTATATAGCAAGAGTGCCATTATGTATGCCAATTTCCATACCTATGGCAATGGCTTGTTTTTTATGAAGTTTGAAAAGAAGCGGAATAAAATAGCCGCCGGCCATGCTCAACAAATTAAAAACAAGAGCTGCAATACCTACCTGTTGAAAATAAGTAGCCACATTTTCTTTTTCTTTTAAAACGGCTGCTGCTATTATCAGAACAAGAAATAAGGCCGATAAAATTCGGATGGGTTTATCAAGTTTTAGCGATAATGCCGGAATTTTTGATTTAAGAAGCATGCCAATTGATACCGGCACCAACACGATGGCAAATACTTCCATTACTTTTTTAAACTGCATTGGGATTACCTGCCCCGATTCCATAAAATAATCTATTGAAAAGTTAACAATGAACGGAAGGGTAAAAAGGGTAAGAAGACTGTTGACTGCAGTAAGAGAAATATTAAGAGCCACATCTCCTTTCGAAAGGTGGCTGTAAAGATTGGCTGTTGGCCCGCCGGGCGAGGCTGAAAGCAACATTAAACCAACTGCCAGTTCGGGTGGTAACCCAAAGTTTTTAGCAATTAAAAAACACACCAAAGGCAAAAGCAACATTTGGCAGCTAAGGCCAATAATGATAGCTTTGGGATAAACTACCACTCTTTTAAAATCGGCAATAGTTAGCGAAAGCCCAAGGCCAAGCATGATAATACCCAGAGCGACCGGCAATAAAACAGAAAGAAGAGAATTTGATTCCATAATAAAAGTAAAGAGGTTTAAGATTAGTAAGGGCAAAAATATATTAAAATATGAGCTTTTA
>CAYHCM010000199.1:0-5602 GCA_964355045.1 uncultured Chitinophaga sp.
GTAAGTGTTTCGCTCTCACACTCACTCTGATTTTTGTAGTCTCGACGAGACTACCAATGTTTTGTATTTATCTATATTATACAATGGTTTACAGGAATTAAATTGTTTATGGGGTCGGTTTGGGGGTCGGTTAATACTATATTTTACCCATAATACAAAATTTCGGTATTTTGAAAATTTCCCAACTGACTGCATACGCATTTAACAAACCAGCGGTTACGAGGTTATCAAAATAATTAAAAGGCCCCCCCTTTACCCGGTGAACCTATACGCGCGTAATTTAAAATTAATTTGATTAGTAGTAAACTGTAAAAAACTCATTTTGTAAAATCATACGTTTAACTTCCCATCGGTTTAGAATTTAAACTTCGTTTTGAGGTATACCCCCCTATCCAGTCAAATAGCAATTAAATTTTTCTGTTGTTATAAGTTTTTATACATTTGAGATTATAAATTAACTGTTGAACTTGTAAATTTAAACTTATGAAAAGGACAACTTTGGTTTTTATTTTGTTTTTTTTGTCATTCAAGGCATTTAGTCAAACAACCGAAACACCTCTAAAAGAGAAAATTTTAAACGCTCCAATTGGATTATCCTTTGGTATGTCCATTGCCCAAGTTAAATCTGTAATGGCAAAAAAAGGTGCAATCCCTGACATTAAATATTCCAAAAGGGATAAGTTAATATTTAACAAGGTCAAGGTTGGGCCCAAAATGTCTGAGTTTATAATATTGCTATTTGTGGATGACAAACTTTTTGATGTAACAATATTTTATTACGAATTGGAAGGGAAACTTCAAGAAGGATTTGACCAAATTAAAGAAACCATTGACAATAAATATGGTGTGGGAGCATCCTATCGAAAATTTGATTCGCCTTATAATGATGGTGATGGATTTGAAATGCAGGCAATCAGATTAGGTAAAGGGTCAATATCCTCTTATTGGAACTTTAAAAATGCTACAATTTATTTAGGAATAAATGAATCCTTAAATATAGAACTTGGTTACCAAGACGCTATATTATCAGAAATATATTTTACCCGTAAAAAGGCAAAAGAGTCTTCTGACTTATAAGTTAAATAATAGAAAATGTCATTGGATTTCAGATTATTATTAACTTAGTTTGAATACAGAAACCATAAAAAAATAATTATGAAACAAATTATCGTAATTGGGTTACTGTTAATATTTTCATGCAACAGTCAAAAACCGCAAACCCATGAAGAAAAAATTAAGGCAGCTGTCATAAATTATCTTTACAAAAACATAAACGATTCAACCAGCTATCAACCTGTTGAATGGGGTAAAATTGATTCTGCATTTACCTCATGGGATAAAATGAAAGAGGGAATTGAATGCAACGTTAATTTACTTATGTTATATTATCAAGACTCAATGTATAAAAAAGATTTGAACAAATACACATTTGCAAGAGCTGAATTAAAGAGAATAGCAAAAGAAATAGACGTTTATGAATCTGAATTAAATAGGCTAAAAAAGGAATACCCACTTACTTTTATTGGTTATAATGTAAGGCACAACTACCGGGCAAAGAATGAAATGGGGGCGTTGGTCTTAACTAAAATGAAATTTACAATTGATACCGCATATAATGTTATTTCTACAAAAGATTTAAAAGAACAAACTTCAAAATAATATAGTTGGATTCGCGCGCGCCTGCGCGTATCTTTTCCCGTTGCCCTTCAATTTGGGGCAAATGAGTAAGTTATACGCGCGTAACAGATTGTAACATATTGGTTGAATTTGTAAGGTTTCCTTCGCGCGCCCGCGCGTATCTGTTTTGGTTGGGTATCTATTTTGGAGCTGTGAGCAGGTTATACGCGCGTATCAGATAGGGATATAATATTATTTTTAATGAAATTTCATTTAAAAAAGTAAAGGACCGGTGTAATATCTTATTTCAAATTGTTTCCGGTTACTAACTTTATTTCTGCATTTTTTAACCTGCCTGCCATATAATTTCTCACTACAAAACCGGCTCCCTTTTTTTTGGTGGGTTATATCGCGTCCACACGTTAAACAATATCTCTTATACTCTTTATCATTATTACCTACTATATGAGGGTAATTTTGTATAAGAGCACTATTTTCAACAAGTGGTAATATTGTATAAGGGTCGGTTTGTTCTACACTTGGTAATATTGTATAAGTACTTAACAAATCCCATTTATCTAAAATCTGTTTTTCAATTTCTTTATGCAGGTTGGTTAGTGAATATTTTAAAACCAATTCTCTAAACTTCTTAACCCTTTTATAATAAGTTGGTGCGCTGCATTCAGTTTTATATTTCTGCCAAAAGTTTGGGTTTGAACCATTGGTTAATATTTCGCGCTCTGAGAGGTTTGCAACCTGTTTTAAATTAATGCGGTAATCGAATATCAATAAACTTTTAACTGTTTTGATTAATAGTTCCCTAAGTTGTTTATGAATTGAAGGTTTCAATAAATCGCTCATTGTGCAAATTTGGACCTTCTTTTTTTGTAGGTATTGCATTTTATTAACTTGTATCTCGAACCTCAATAAATAGCCATTTAAACCGTATTGTAGGCCCTTATTATATATTTTGATTGTGTATTGACTGAAAACAAATTTTTTCATATATCCATTACGGTTAAACTCCCTGAGTTCATAAGGTTGACCCCTAAAACAGATAATTGAATTTAAAATTTCATTTACCAGATGTATTGTTGAAATATTAACCCCAATCTCTAAACGGTGTACCTTCATTTGTTGGCTGTTAATATTCAACAAACTGCATACTTTATTAATTGCGGTTTCTAATTGGTCCCGGTCAAAGTCTGCAAAGTTTTTTCCCTTTTGGTAATACTTATGAAGGGAAAAGTATAAATTTAGGTTCTCAATATTGGTTTTGAGGTTCTTACTATACTCAAACAATAACCCTTCATATTTGGCCTCCCTGTTAATATATCCTTCGCGCTGTGGTACTGGCTCCCCGGTATCTGTGTTTACTTGTGAGCCAAAATTTAAGGCCGGATTAAACAATATTTTCTCCGGTTCTGTTAATATTTCTATACTGATAAAATCAAACATAATGTTTACTTTTGAGGTTCCTTAATGAAATGTCATTTGGGAAATTGAACAACAAATTGGAGGCTCAAAGGCCTCCTTTTTGCTGCAATTAGGTTTAAATATTTTCCTGGGATTGAATGAAGGTGCAAACAAATTTTATCCGCTCATCTCGATTATGTATGTAGTAAGAATTGAAATAATAAATAATCAATTCGCGGTTATCATTTCTGAAATTGAAAATTACCAAACTATTTTTTTTAGTGCCGTCCTTTAACTTTTGATAGTCGTTACCCAAAAACCAATCATTAAACTTTGGAGCTGGTATAAGTCCGGTAAAAAATAATCTCTTACCTCCTTTGATCCGTCCGGTTATTATTTCAGTGGCTCCGTTATTGATAATCATTTGTTCGCGGGTTGTTTCAACCTTTAATTCAAACGGTAATTTTTCGAAGGGTACCCGGTCCGGTTGTTTCTCATACCTCCCGGTTTCGTTATTGATCCGGTAAAGAATGGTTTTGAAATCCGGGAAATTGAACGTGTTACTCATAACCCGGCCCTCCCTGTTCTCATTTTGGTAAGTGAGTTTAATACTTCGCTACGTTTGTAGCGAACGCGGGACCCAATGCGATAGCCTTGCAAAGTTCCTGTTTTGGTCCATTCGTTTAGGGTTACAAGTGAAACCCCTAAAATTTGGCCGGTTTCTTTGCGTGTAATGTACTCCGGCTCCTCCGGTGGTACAATCTTATTGAAGTTTAAAAATTCTGATTTTACGGCCTCAGAAATTGCTGTTTGAAGTTGGTCCATTGGGACCGATGTAAAAATGATGTTTTGCATATCTCGTTATTTTTTGGTTAACGAGGGCAAAGTGAGACAAGGGGAATTTTAGGGGATACCCTTTTTTAAATATTATTTTTTTCTACTTATCCCAAACTCATTAAATTTATCATTCAAGTAAGTAATATTTGATTTATTCTTATACGGGTTATTTCTATCTTCATTGGAGGTTCCAACGATGGCCCTATAAGTTGGTCTTATTGTTTCACTATTCAACCCAGTAAATTCACTAATTACTTCTGCTAACTTTGTTTCATTGTTCGCTAATGTTGGATATTCTCTTTTTAAATATTCAAAAATGCCCAATTCATTTATCAACATTATAACTCGATTTTTTTTCAATATTCGCGGGTTGTCAGATGCATTATTTTCCGGCTCCCCTAATTTAATCAGTTCCTTTACCCGGTCTATTTCAGCGTTAATTAACCTATCTAAAAAGAACTTTTGATTTAGGCCCGTTCTCAAACTCGTCATTCCTGAAACGTCCAGTGTTTCAAAATCTACGCTCTTTTCAAACTCTATTTTTTTATCCAACCAAAACTTTATTCTTTCTTTCAGGTCGTCAATATCATTTGACTCAATTTCTAATAATTCAAAAGTTTCTTTGTCCCTTTCAATTCTGGTGTCAATGATCTTTATCGGTCCATCATTCGATATTTTGGTTTGCCTTTCCTTTAAAATCTTTGTTAATGCATTTACATTTTCTTTCATTGGGTTTTCAGGTAACCAATTACCAGTATTCTTAAAATTTTCAAAACTTTCTTGAATTGTTGGTTTCAAATTATATTCATAATCCATTGCATAACTATAAACCTTTTCAATTTGGTATGGATTTAGGGTATCAATGAAGTTATCTGTATAAAGACATTCAAAATACCATTGAATTACTTGTTGTTCGGTAGGAATTTCCATAACTAACTAACTTTAAGGTTTGACAATTTGGCCCAATGCAATCGCATTATTTCCGCGTTTTCTGTTGGGGTAATTTTGATATAAGATAAAAATGCAAGTTCGGTTTTGTGTCCTGTAATTGCCATAATTACCTGAGCAGGGAGGCCGGATTTAAAATTGTTGGTTGCAAAGGACCTCCGGGCGGTATGGGTTGTAACAAGGTCGAATTTTTGATAGTTTTTTGAATAGGTTACCCCCGCCTTATTTTCTTTTATTGGTACAAAACCTTTTAAACTGTCAACCAATTTACAAACGTCTTTCAAATAATCATTCATTTTTTGGTTACTCATTGGAGGGGGTAAGGGGGTTGAATATTTGCCCGCGTATTTCTTAAGTATCTTTTTAACGGTTGGATGTACCGGTATTGCAACCTTATTACCTGTTTTTTGGGTTTCCATTTGTATCATATCCCCTTTGATATTACTTTCTTTGATATTGGTAAAATCCGAAAACCTTAAACCGGTATACGCACCTATCAAAAATAAATCCCGGACCCGGTCCAGTTTTGCGTTTTGGGATAGGTCCAGTTTTTCAATACCTTTCAGTTCCTTAAAATTTAAATAAATACTATCGGTTGCCTGTTTCAGTACTTTGAATTTTTTACTCCGGAATTTTACGTTTTCATTAAATCCCCTTTCGGTTGCCTCATTTAGTATAGTTTTAAGGGTCTTAATATGTTTGCCTATGCTGTTTACTGCATACTGTTTAGTTTCGGTCATAAACTTCACAAAATCGGTGTAAAATTCAAAATCTATATCTTTAA
>CAYHCM010000200.1:0-5587 GCA_964355045.1 uncultured Chitinophaga sp.
TTGTAATGCTTTGTGCCGTTTCAGTTTTTACAATTTATTATCTTCTGCAGCATAAAAGAGGAACTCCGTTGGTTAAAAATGATTCAACCGAACAGCATGCCTCTATTATTACCATTGATTCAAATAAAGATAAGCCGTTAAAAACACGTAAAAAAACATTGGCTATATTTGAATATACCAATGAACGCCGCAAAATGCTTGAAATCAAATCGCAGTTGGATTCTTATGCTGAAAAAAATTCTCCAAAAAATGAATCCTATAATGTGATAATTGGATATTACCCGTTACAAGTTACCGCTCAAAAAATATTAAAAAGTATGAATACAGAATATCCCGATGCTACACTTGCCGAAAAAAGCGAAGCAGGTTATAGCATTATTGTTGAAAATTTCTATAAACATACTACGGCCAAGACTTTCAGCGTTATGCTAAAACAAAATGGTTATAAAAACGTAAAAATTGAAAAACACGTGGTGTTTGGAAAGTGATACGATTTACGATTTTAGAGATTAGAACTACGAACTTAGAACTTTTAAAAAAACGATGGACTCAGAAAATCAAAAAGGATTAATTGGAACCATTTTATTTCATGGATTTCTGTTTTTATGTGTATTCCTCATGAGCTTTGCCGAAGATATGAATGGCGGAGGTGGAGATAATGGAATTGGTGAAGCCCTTGGTGGAATTGAAGTTTCACTTGGTGAACCGGATTTGGGAGGCCCCGATAACGTGGCCGGTTATTCTAATGAACAAGCAGAAGCTACTGCCACTGAAAAACCTGTAGAAGAAGAAACCTTAACCGATGATAATTCAGATGCACCGGTATTGCCAAGCAAGGAAGCCGAAACCAAACCTGTTAAACCGGTAGTAACAGCGCCTAAAATCACACCACCGGTTTACAAAAAAACAACACCTGCTCCTACACCAAGAAAAATAGAATCGAAGGGCTTATATACCAAAAAAGGTGGCAGTACTGGTGATGGTAAAAACCCCGGAAATGAAGGCCGACCTGACGGCAGCGTATTTGGGGACAAAGATGGCGGAGGCGGTGATGGTAATGACGGCACCGGGCCGGGAACCGGTAAACCCGGAAGTGGCGAAGGTGACGGGCCAAACGATGGCCCCGGAAAAGGCTACGGAAACGGCAAATTAGATTTATCAGGTTTTAAAAAAGACCGGGATTTTAATATAGAAACCAACCGTTCAGGGGCCGGTACCGTGATTGTAAAATTATGTGTAGATAAAAACGGAAAAATAAAAACTGTAACTCAAACTCTTGGTGGTACTATGACGGATAAATATTTTATTGATTTGGCGATAAAAGCTGTTAAAGAAAATAGCTACAGCCCTACAACCGGTTCTACTGCCGAAACCACTTGCGGATTGGTGAAGTTTACCTTCAAAGCGAGGTAATTGGTTGGTAATCGGTGAACGGTAATCGGTAAAGGTCAATTGGCTAATAAGACAAAGAATATTAAATAAATTTTATTGTCAACTTTGCGACTTTGCGCCTTTGCGAGAAGCAAGTTTTAAATTCCAAAACCCATCCGCCTAAGACGGACAAATTCCAAATTTCAAATCCCAAAACCCAAATTTCCAATTTCCAATTTCTAAGTGACCTACGAATCTGTTTTAAAATTTTTATATGCCAAACTCCCCATGTATCACCGCATAGGAGCCGCAGCATATAAAAATGATTTGACAAATACCATTGCTCTTTGCAAAGCATTAAATAATCCCGAACTAAAATTTAAAAGCATACACATAGCCGGAACCAATGGCAAAGGTTCTACGGCCCATGCTTTAGCAGCCATTTTTCAACAGCACGGATTTAAAACCGGGCTTTATACTTCGCCCCATCTTATTGACTTTAGGGAAAGAATAAAAATAAATGGCGAAATGATTCCGAAAGAAAAAGTGGAAGCGTTTATTGAAAAAAATAAAACTCTGATTGAAACCATAAATCCATCATTTTTTGAAGCCAGCGTGGCAATGGCTTTTGAATATTTTGCCAACGAAAAAGTGGATATTGCCATTATTGAAACCGGACTCGGAGGACGATTAGACAGTACAAATATCATTACACCGCTTCTTTCGGTAATTACCAATATCAGTTTTGACCATACAGATTTACTGGGGGATACTTTACAAAAAATAGCTACCGAAAAGGCCGGAATAATTAAACCCGGAATACCCGTGGTTATTGGTGAAACAGATACTGAAACAAAAAATATTTTTATTAAAAAAGCTGAAGAAACACATTCTGAAATTTACTTTGCCGATACTAACCCTAATTATTTCAATACAGAAATAGCTACCGATCTATTGGGTGATTATCAACAAAAAAATATGGTAACCGTTCTTCAATCCATTGATATTTTGAAAAATAAAGGTTTTGAATTTTCGAATTTTAAAGTAGCCTCAGCCTTACAAAATATAAAAAAACTCACGGGCTTGCGGGGGCGATGGGAAATTATGAACAAAGCTCCATTTATCGTTTGTGATACCGGTCATAATCAGGCCGGGCTGCAGATGGCAATGAACGAATTATCAATAGTAAAATATAAGAATTTATTCATGGTGTTTGGGGTGGTTCAGGAAAAAGATACCAAATCTATTTGGCCATTATTACCCAAACATGCATTTTATTTTTTTTGCACACCTTCTATTCCCCGAGGTAGAAATGATACAGAGCTTTTTCAGGAAGCCAAAGAAAACGGTATTACAGGCAAAGCGTGTGGTACTGTTCGAAATGCTTTCAATGAAGCTTTGAAAATTGCAAAACCTGAAGATGCTATATTTATAGGTGGAAGCACGTTTGTGGTGGCTGATTATTTGGCCGGATGAGAAAATACCTTCCGGGTGTATTTAAATTTCCAATACTGAATATCTAAGGGCCATTAAATCTTTATATTTTTTCTGATAATTCTCCGATAAAAAAGAATCATCAATCCATTGGCAGGCCAAAAGTTTGCGTTTTAAAAAACACTGCCCCCTCTCGCGTTAATTTATACTAAATCTTACTATTAACCGGAGCCAAATGGTGCCCAAACATTTTCAACACATGATTTACTTTTTCAAGGTTTAAATTCCCTTTGCCTTGTTCAATTTTCCTTACGACAGTAAGCGCTACACCTGCCCGTTCGGCAAATTGCTCCTGAGTAAGATTGACTCCTTTTCTGTTTTCTTTTACAAATTCCGCTAATGATTGCATTATATGCTTTTACAATTAATCACCGCAAATATAACAGTACTATATGTTTTTACATATAATATTCTTTTATTTTGTATTTTTATATGCTTTAAAATACAGTTGGTTCTTTATCTATTCCTTAATCGCCTCCCTATCCACCGTAGCCAGCCCTTTCATATAATTTACTTCAATACTTAAAAAAAATCATACTCTTTTAAAACTTTTCTTTTGCCTACTATTAAAATGGCTTACTTTTGTTTAGATAATGATGAAGCGAATAAATGAAAATTAAACAGGTCATTATTTTAATATGTTTTTTGATGCTCTTGTTTTTTACATTCAATTGTATAGGTCCCGATAAGGATTTACCAATTATTGCCAGACCTAAAGATACCACAACAATTAATTTAAATAAGCAGGGATTTCTTAAAGATACCCGCACCTTATTAGGTTTACCAAATGCTAAGGTTTTCATTTATATAATCCTTAAATCTGATTCAAATGTATTAGTTGCAACTACTCAAACAGACTCAACAGGTTATTTTAGAAGTAGTTTTAGGCATCTAAAATTTAATGGTGGGTTTATTTACAAGTTTGAACATCCCAATCCAATATTTATGAACAGGATCTATGATGGCAATGTATCTCATGATTATGTAAATGACAGCACCGGATTATATTATTTGCATCGCAAATCAGGATGTAACATTTCGTTGAAAAACAGTGATGGAAAACAAAAAAACGTTATGCTCTTTAACAAGGATGGGCAATTAGGTAAAGTAATTATGAATTTAAGAAAAGATACTACATTTTGCTATTTACTGAAGGATTATGATGACATTGTATATCTCGATTACGTGCCTCAAAAAAGTCTACAAAGCAAACCGATAAAAGGTGCAACAAATGGCGACACTATAAATATTGAATTTAAATATTAACTCCTTTTAATAAACAAAAGCCTCCCTATCCACCGTCGCCAGCCGTTTCATATAATACACTTCAATACTTACAAAATCGTATTCTTCCACTACTTTTCCGCGTAGCTCGTAGCAGCCGGGGCCGGTGTAGGGGTATTGTTTGGCACTGGGCGGAATATGAACTGTATCTATCCAAAGTATGGTCTCAAAAAAATTAAAAGATATTAATTCTTTTCGGGATTTAATAATTGGCTTAATTATATATTTGAAGGGTTGGAATATTAAAGTAGGAAATAACAAGCCAAGTAAAATCAAAAAAACGGGTAACCAACCATGGCGAAGTATTTAAGGCCCACCGTAAGGTAAATGCTATGCTTGATTTGGTAAAACATGAAACCTAACAGATTGATTCACAGTTTTTGGAATCGGCTTGTGGAACAGGAAATTATAAATTGAAGAAATGATTTGGCTCTTACTTCTAATTCAAAACTTAAAGAAAAGATATGGAACTAAAACAAAACCAGCCGCTTTTTAACGATATAAAAACCCTGATTGAAGAAAGCAAACAGCAGGTAGCCATTACCGTAAACGCTACCATGAGCATGCTTTACTGGAACATTGGCCATAAAATAAATGAAGAAATACTTGGTACTAAACGGGCGGAATATGGGAAACAAATTGTCGCTACACTGTCGCGACAATTGATAGCTGAATACGGCGAAGGCTGGGGCGAAAAACAATTGCGGCATTGTCTCCGCTTTGCGGAGACTTTCTCTGATAAGCAGATTGTATACACACTGTGTAGACAATTAAGTTGGTCGCATATCCGCATGGTTATGTTTATGGATGATGAACTCAAACGCATGTTTTACATTGAAATGTGCAAGTTAGAAAAATGGAGTGTCCGCACCTTTAGGGAACGCATTAACTCCATGCTGTATGAACGAACCGCGATTAGCAAAAAGCCCGAAGAAACCATCAAACAAGAGCTGGAACTTTTAAAAAATACACAACAAATTACCCCCGATCTGGTATTTCGCGACCCCTATTTTTTAGATTTTTTGGGACTAAAAGACACCTATTCCGAAAAAGATTTAGAATCGGCCATCATTTCTGAATTGCAACGCTTTATTACCGAGTTGGGCAGTGATTTTGCTTTTATGGCCCGGCAAAAGCGATTGATAATAGACCATAAAGATTACTCCATTGATTTGCTTTTTTACCACCGTCGCTTAAAATCATTAGTTATCATAGATTTAAAAATTGGCGGTTTTGATGCAGCCCACAAAGGCGAGATGGAATTATATTTGGGCTATTTAGAAAAACACGAAACCATTGAAGGCGAAAACCCTCCCATAGGCTTAATCCTTTGTGCCGGTAAAAGCCCTGAACATATTGAATTGATGCAATTGCACAAAAGCAATATTAAGGTAGCCGATTATTTTACCATATTGCCATCTAAAGAAATTTTGCTCGA
>CAYHCM010000201.1:0-5486 GCA_964355045.1 uncultured Chitinophaga sp.
AAGAATCAGTCAGCAGTAATTCATCTTTTAAAATATTTCCAAACCCAAACAATGGTAAATTTAAAATTGAAGGGCTACAAACAGGTCAAGTTGAACTGGAAATTTACAATTTGATTGGAGACAAAATTTTTACCTCATCAAACTTTAATCTTCAACATTCAAGCGAATTAAATCTTTCTGATTATACGAAAGGAATATATTATGTAAAAATTTCGGATGGAGAGAAAATTTATACCGAAAAGATTGTGATTCAATAAAGATTTAGAAAAAATAACTTTTAATAACACCTTTAAATTCATTAACAAATTAAATTTACTTTTAAATTCGTGATTATGAAACCAAAAAAAAATCTTCTGTTTTTTATAGCTTTATTAGTATTGACATCCATTGCTACAGCTCAAACATTACCGACTTATGTTCCTGCTTCGGGTCTAATTGGTTGGTGGCCATTTAGCGGCAACGCTAATGATATTAGCGGAAATAACAATCATGGAACAGTATTCGGCGCAACTCTTACTAAAGATAGATTCAATCAAACTAACAATGCCTATAATTTTTCCTATGATTCTATAATAATAAGTAATTCAAACAAATTTGACCTTAATAAATTTACGGTTTCAGGTTGGGTTAACACCACATCCACTGCAACTTATTACCAAACATTATTTAATCATTCTACAGGTTTCGGTCCATATTACGGGTATTGGTTAGGGCTGTTAGGTCCAAAGGCAAGTCTTTATTTAGCAAATGGAACAAGTGAAATAGACATAAAAGGAAATGATAACTTAAATGACGGCAAATGGCATTTTTTAACAGGTGCTTACAATGGTACAACTGGCTTTATTTACGTTGATGGTGTGTTGGCAAACAGTCAGAGTTATACAATCGTCCAGAAACCTTGTATAACTGAAATTGGAAATGATTATGCCTATGATTTATTTTTTGGGGATCTTGACGATATAGGGGTTTGGAACCGTGTATTAACGCAACAGGAAATTACTGATTTATTTCTTGGGCATAAAGCCGAGATGAAAAAAGTAGTTTCGACGAATCAAGTTAAGATTTGGCCGAATCCTACAAATGAAGGGATTACAATAAATTTTGATAAAACTTTTGATATAAAAGGTTGCCAAGTTACAATATTCAATAGTGTTGGTCAGCAAGTTTTTCAATCCACATTAAGCCAACATCAATTTACTATTGATTTATCTAATTATGGCAAGGGTCTCTATTTCGCAAATATTAGTGATGCTAATGGATCTGTAATAGAAACTAAAAAGATTGTACTGCAATAGGGTAATTTCTTATTGGCATATTAATCTGACAATATTTGAATGAAAACATGAAAAACATACTCGCACTTTTAGGGTTATTTTTTATTTTCAAAACTTCCTTTGCCCAAAACCCAATCTATCAACAAAAACTCTACTATACATGTAAAGTCTGGGGATTTGTTAAATACTACCATTCAAAGGTTTCTGTTTGTGAATTAAATTGGGACAGTGTGTTGATGAGTACTTTGCCCAAAATTAAAAATGCAGTTACCGGCAATGATTTTAATAATGTTCTTTATCAAATGCTCCAAGCCGCAGGGCCAATGGCGATAGCCACAACGCCCAAACCGGATACCCTGCCACTTGAATTAAGAAGAAATTTAAATTTTGATTGGATAAATGATCCTGTGATAAGAAGTGATGTTAAAACGATTTTAGATACTATCAAAAACAATTTCAGGCGCCACCCCACGTGTTGGGCTAATACAGACAGAGCAACGGGTTATGGATGGATGGCGTTTCCAAAGGATGATCCGATAATTAACAGCAACCTGTCCACAAGCTTTCCGGATGAATTTACACGGTTAATGATAATTTTCAAATTCTGGAACATCATGAAATATTTTAATCCCAATAATTATATTCTTGAAAAGCCGTGGGACAGCACCTTGTACAATAATCTGCCGGCTATTGCAGATGCCTCAAATTATTTAGACTTCAAAAGGACATTTATGAAAATGAAGGCAAGTCTGAATGACGCCCATGCAGAAGGGTTAACAAGTCCTTTTATAAATTATTATGTTCCAAGGATAGTATTAAGATATTCACAGGGTACTTATATTGTTGTTAAATCAGGCTATGCCGAAATCGTAAAAGGAGATAAAATCGTATCAGTTGATGGCAAAACAACCTCACAATGGGAGGATAGTTTACGCCCATACATTTCGGCCGGAAATCCCTCGGTATTCAGAAGATTTATGTGTTATGATATTTTGCGCGGCAGTCAGGCTTCTGTTATTCAACTGGGCTATAAAGACAGTCTTGGAAATATTAAAACTTTACCTGCTCCCAGAGATAGTATTTACTACAATAAATGGTTTAGATTCTATCCGAATGATACTCTGGCTGCGGTGAGTTGGAAAAAATGGGATTGTAATATCGGGTATGTTAACTTGGGCAATCTGTCACCTTCAGATGTAAACACTTTATACAGTGAAATGAAAAACACTGCTGCAATTATCATTGATGTAAGGAACTCTGTCAATATCTCCGCCTGGCAACTTATAGATTTAATGTTTCAAAATAAAACGATGACTGCCAAAGGGGCCTTACCCGATGTAAATTATCCGGGCACTTATTATTGGTACTATCAATACAATGGCAATAATGGTAATCCTGACTATTACAGAGGAAAGGTAATTATATTATGTAATCAGGAAACGCAAAGCCAGGCTGAAAATGTCTGTATGACCTTAAAAGCAATGCCCAATTCTGTTGTTGTCGGCAGTCAGACAGCCGGAGCAGATGGTGATATTACGGTTTTCAAACTAAGTCAGAATATTCAAACAGGATTTACAACGTTAGGGTGGTTTTATCCCGATGGAACGCAAACCCAGAGAATTGGAATTGTACCTGACAGTTTTTTTTATATAACTCCGGAGGGCATCAGGCATGGGAGGGATGAAGTACTTGAAAAAGCAATTGAAATAGCAGGTTGTGATACAACTACCTCAAGAGTAGTTGAATTGAACTTTATAAAAAACAAATTGGTTATTTATCCTAATCCCGCTACAGCTAACATTACGATTTCATTTTACAATGCTGATTTATCTAATAAAACTATTTCAATTTTTAATTCCCTTGGTGTTGAAATAAAACGATTTGATAAAAAGGAATTATTGGGGCAAAGTGTCATTAGTTTTTCAGCAGAGACTTTTCCTTCGGGGGTTTATTATTGCACAATGACTTATTTAGGGAATAAAATATCAAGGAGATTTGTGGTGTTACGATAAAAGATAATGATGGTTTTGCCTTACTCTGTTCTGGTATATTGTGTGAGATATTAATTCCAATTATTCTAATCCTTAGTTTTTCAAGTGTTCAATAAAGTCTCCGAAAAATCAGCTTCTTTTATTTTCCCCCCAGCTATTTTTAAATCAAATATAAAAATCTATTTTCGCGGCAAATTTCATATCTACATTAACACATGTCAAATAAAGGAAAAATCGTTCAAATCATAGGCCCCGTAGTGGATGTTAGTTTTGAAGGCGAAGGAGTAACCCTTCCCAAAATTTATGATGCCCTGTCCGTAACCCGCGATGACGGCACCCGTATTATACTTGAAGCACAGCAGCATTTGGGCGAAAGCCTTGTTCGTGCCATAGCCATGGATTCCACCGAAGGTTTGCTTCGCGGAATGGAAGTAACCGATACCAAAGATGGTATTCGAATGCCGATAGGAGAAAATATCCGTGGCCGGCTGCTTAATGTAGTTGGTGAAGCTATTGATGGAATTGGTCATCTTGAAATTATTAACGGTCGTGCCATTCACCAAAAAGCCCCGACGTATGATAAACTTTCTACCCAATCGGAGCCATTATATACCGGTATCAAAGTAATTGACCTTTTGGAACCTTATGCCAAAGGTGGTAAAATCGGTTTATTCGGTGGTGCAGGAGTTGGTAAAACGGTTTTGATTATGGAACTGATTAATAACATTGCCAAGGCTTATGAAGGAATGTCGGTATTTGCAGGTGTGGGAGAAAGAACACGTGAAGGAAACGATTTGTTGCGCGAGATGATTGAATCGGGCGTTATAAAATATGGTGAAGAATTTCAAAAAAGCATGGAAGAAGGTGGATGGGATTTGAGCAAAGTGGATAAAAAAGAATTGGAAAAATCACAGGCCACTCTGGTTTTCGGACAAATGAACGAACCTCCGGGAGCCCGTGCACGAGTAGCTCTATCAGGTTTGGCAATTGCCGAATATTTCCGCGATGGCGATGAACAAAGCGGTGGAAAAGATATTTTATTTTTTATTGATAATATTTTCCGTTTTACCCAGGCAGGTTCTGAGGTATCGGCGCTTTTGGGTCGTATGCCTTCAGCCGTGGGATATCAGCCAACATTGGCTACCGAAATGGGTGTAATGCAGGAACGAATTACTTCCACCACACGTGGTTCAATTACTTCCGTTCAGGCGGTTTATGTTCCTGCGGATGATTTAACAGATCCGGCACCGGCTACAACCTTTGCCCACTTAGATGCTACAACGGTTTTAAACAGAAAAATTGCTGAATTAGGAATATATCCTGCGGTGGATCCTTTGGATTCTACCTCACGTATTTTAAGCCGCGAAATATTGGGAGATGCCCATTATGATTGCGCTCAAAATGTTAAACAATTATTGCAACGCTACAAAGAACTTTTGGATATTATAGCCATTTTAGGTATGGACGAATTATCTGAAGAAGATAAATTAGTTGTTCACCGAGCCCGAAGAGTTCAGCGTTTCTTGTCTCAGCCATTCCATGTGGCCGAACAATTTACAGGAATGAAAGGTGTTTTGGTAAAAATAGCCGACACCATCAAAGGATTTAATATGATTATGAATGGTGAAGTAGATCAATATCCGGAAGCAGCCTTTAACCTTGTAGGAACTATTGAAGATGCTATTGAAAAAGGAGAAAAAATGTTAGCCGAAACATCTAAATAATACAATGGAAATAGAAATCATCACTCCAGATAGAACCTTGTTTTCAGGCGAAGCTATCTCTGTTAAATTTCCCGGAACCGGTGGCAAGTTTGAAACCTTGCACAATCATGCCAATATTATTTCAAGTTTGGAAAAAGGTATTATTACCGTAAAAACGAATGAGGGGAGTAAGGAATTTGAAATAGAAGGCGGTATTGTAGAATTTTTAAAAAATAAGATTATTGTTTTAGCTTAAACAGCGAAGGTTTATAAAATAAAATGGCCTCCGGATTTAGTTTCGGGGGCTTTTTTTATGCTTGTAAATGACAAAACTTTAATTAGATTTGTTTGAATTTTTAAACCAATTAATCAAAAAATTATGAAACTTAATTTGCACATCCACCATGGGGATTCCCCCACCCCCCTTACTGCCACGGTAGTTACGTCGTTCTTCAGAAGTTTATTAATTCTACTTTAACACACTCAAAAAAAAAGGTAGAAAAAGGTAGAAAAAGTGA
>CAYHCM010000202.1:0-5442 GCA_964355045.1 uncultured Chitinophaga sp.
ACTACCTTGTATGGATTTAGTAAGGTGGAATAAATTTTGTGATCGGAATAATTAACTCTAAATAATTATGAACAAAATAATCATCACCCTAATCGGAATTTGTCTTTATTCCTTATGTTTTTCTCAAAAAGTGGAGGGACTGAAAAAAAGTTCAGATAATCATAACAGCAATTCAGGCAATAAATCGGGAGGAAGTTCCGGAACAAAATTGGGAAGCGGTTCAGGAAATCAGGGCTCGCGAGGAGGATCAGATTACTCAGGAGGCGCATATTCAGAGATAGACCCATCCTGCCTATTGGATGGCTGTAGCTTGTTGTTTGATATTTTATCCGACATTGATTATAGCAGTTCAAACACTTCTACCACGCCCGAAACCTACAATACTCCTGAGCCAGAACCAAAACCCAATAAATCAATAGTAGTACCCGATTCGCTTCCAAATGCTATCCCACCTGCAGAAATGCCTAACTCAGAAAATCTTCCGGAATATAGAAGTGAAAAGAAAATTGAAAAAGAAGAACCCGTTATCACCATTCCATTCGAAAAGTTTAGTATTTCGGTAAGAGGGAGTTTTTATCCTTCCGGTTTTCATATTTGGGTTCCTGAAATAATGGGGAGTAAAGATGCCTTTTCATATTCTTTACGATTATTAACTATAGCTGAACAGCGATTGGATAAAGTTGATTATTATTCAACTTTTGATTTTCAACCTTTTCAAATTAATTTTATAAATACTCGGGATGTGCTTTTTAAAATTGGTATTGGCGGCATGGCCGAAACCTATTCAGATATGATTTATATTGAAATGACTTCTAATATTAAATGGCGAATAAATAATAAATTTGATTTAGGATTGGAAGGCCGTTGGGCTTCACAAAGAGGAATAACTATTAGAAACGAAGCATCTTTACAGGCCAACTATTCGATATGGCAAAAAAACAATAAACAATTTTTTATAGGTTTCAATGGTATGCTTTCGAGATATTATGAAACTGAAGATGTAAATGTGGTGAGTTTTGCTACCGGGTATAGGTTTTGAAAATATCCATCTTTTCCAACCCCCAATTGCACGACCAAACTTTGGGAATTTTTAAAATTTTCGTTTTACCTCACAAACAAAATCTCCCTGTACTTTGGCAGTTTCCAAAGATCATCATCAATAAGGTTTTCAAGTTTATCAGCATGAAACCGTATTTCATCAAATGATGCTTTTACTTTGTTGCAATAGGCCTGTGCTTTTTGTTTCGTATCCTCAATTGTATTAGCCAATCGTCGTTCATTCACCATTTTATCTGTGGTGGTTTTTAAGGAATTTGTATGTTCGGCAATTTCATTTAGGAGTTCTGATAATCCTTTAGCCGAATTTTTTGTAGCTCCTGATGAAATCATGGAATTGATAGTATCAGCCAATCGTTTTTGATACAAAAGCGCTGAAGGCAAAATGTGGGTATAAACCAATTCATTCATAATACGGCCTTCAATTTGTATTTTTTTGATATAATCTTCCAACTTTATTTCATAGCGGGCATGAAGTTCTTCTTTTGAAAAAATTCCGTTCTTTACAAAAATTTCATCAGCTATTTTACTATGGTATGAATCTAATGCGTCCACTGAATTTTTAATATTCTCCAATCCGCGTTTTTCGGCTTCAACAGCCCATTCATCGCTGTAGCCATTGCCCTCAAACAATACTTTTTCGGAAGCTATTAAATACCCTTTTAGTACTTCAAAAATGGCATCCTCGGTTTTTTTATTTTTTGCCACCAAGGCATCCACCTCTTTTTTGAATTGTATTAACTGGTTGGCCACTGCTGCATTCAAAGCAATCATAGGCCGTCCGCAATTTTCGCTGGAACCAACGGCTCTAAACTCAAATTTATTTCCGGTAAATGCAAATGGTGACGTGCGGTTTCGGTCGGTATTATCTTTTAATATTTCAGGTAAATTATGAATGTTTATTACTTCATTGCCCGATGATGAGTCAACTATTTTTTTATTGGTTTTTAAATCATTCAGGACTTTGGTAAGTGTACTGCCTATAAATGCCGACATAATAGCCGGAGGTGCTTCGTTGGCTCCCAAACGATGGTCGTTTCCGGCACTGGCTATGCTGGCTCTAAGAAGAGAGGCTCCGTCGTGAAAGGCTTTAATGGTATTTATAAAAAATGTTAAGAATTGAAGATTTGAATGAGGGTTGTTGCCGGGTGAAAGCAGATTAACCCCGGTATCTGTAATTAAACTCCAGTTATTATGTTTTCCTGAACCATTAATTCCGGCAAAGGGTTTTTCATGAACAATAGATTTAAATCCATGTTTACGGCCTACTTCTTCCATCAAATCCATTAATAACTGGTTATGGTCCACTGCCAGATTTATTTCCTCGAACATAGGGGCACACTCGTATTGGCCGGGTGCTACTTCATTATGACGGGTTCGCAACGGAATTCCCAATTTCATGGATTCCAATTCCAAATCATACATAAAATTAAAAACCCTGGCCGGTATAGCCCCAAAATAATGATCGTCCATTTGCTGGCCACGGGCCGGAATATGCCCAAATACTGTTCTGCCGGTCATTATCAAATCGGGGCGGGCATCGTAAAAAGCTTTATCAATTAAAAAATATTCCTGCTCTATTCCCAAACTGGCCCCTACGTGCTGAACATTTTTATCAAAATAATTACAAACCTCAGTGGCAGCCTTATTAAGCAAGGCCATGGTTTTTAATAAAGGTGCCTTATAATCCAAAGCTTCGCCATGGTATGAAACAAATATGGTAGGGATACAAAGCGTTTTGCCCGAAGCTTTTTCCATAATAAATGCCGGTGATGAGGGATCCCAGGCTGTATAGCCACGGGCTTCGAAGGTGTTGCGCAATCCGCCACTTGGCAAGCTGCTGGCATCGGGTTCCTGCTGAACCAATGAGCCGGCTGAAAATTTTTCAATGGCTTTTCCATTCCACACTTCAAAAAACGAATCGTGTTTTTCGGCTGTTAATCCGGTTAATGGCTGAAACCAGTGGCTAAACGATGTTGCTCCTTTTTCCAAAGCCCATTGTTTCATGCCATCGGCTATTTTTTGAGCAATATCACGCTGAATTGGCGAACCGGTTTTGGCCGCTTCATTTACCGCTTTAAAGGCATCCTTACCCAAATATTCTTTCATGGCATCGTGGCCAAAAACATTGGACCCAAAAAGTGCAGGGATGTCGGAAATGTCGGTTTTAACTTTTGAAATTTTCCGCGATTGGGCGGTTTGGATTGCTTGAAAACGCATAATTAGAAAGTTCGGCGAAGATAGGACAAGCAATTTATTTTGTCATTTTTTATCCTGAATAATTCTTAACGGGTTTTGCACAACCTGAGCAAAGTGTGCAAAATCCCAAATTCCAAACTCCAAATCCCAAGTCTTGTCACAAACTAAATCCTGATTTTACTAAATCTGTTAATATAATGCGTTTAGAAGCCAAAATAAAAAAAATAGCTATTGATATTTAATATTAATTGAATTTGGTTAAACGATTAGAAGGAAAGTGTGAACGAATTGTCATACCCAGTGTAAATTAGTACACCATGTTGTAATACATCTCGTCCTATTAAACATTGAATATTTTGGCCTTGTAAAGGGGCTTCGGTAACAACTATTGAATCAATATTGACGTTATTTGGAAAAATCAATTGTACATCGTATTGAAAACACTTTACGTTAATAGAAGAGGGTGTGTTAATATATGTAATTCCAATTGGATTAATCCCAAGGGTTGTTGCAAGTTCATCACTTATAACTGATCCTGATGATTCGGTATCAATCATTGCAAATATTTTGATTGAATTATTGGAAGAAAGGTTAATTCCTTTCATTTGCATAAAAGGAATTGAAGGCGTTAAAGTAATTTCAATTACAGGACCAACTTCTTCGAGATTGGGAATTCGTTGTGTAAAAGAAGGCATTTATTTAAATAAAAAAGTATTGGCAAAACTCAATGATTGTTCTATCTGAGTTATTTTTTTTACAAAAAACGGTTGGTCTTTAAATTTTTCATAACCTGATTTTAAAGCATCACCAATGCTTTCGTAGGTTCCTATTATGTTTTCATTTTTAATCAAAACATATTTTCCAATATCCGTTTTAATTAATTCAGAAAGTTTTTGTGTATAAATTTTAGATTCAATTTCCAGCATAAATTTAAAAAATTATGAGAATAATACTACAAATATATACATGTAAAATTAAATTGATCCAATTGTTAAAAGTTATTGGAATACAATCATTCTATAAATAAAACGAAAACACGGCTGAGTATCAAAAAACCCATTATTAAAGATTTGACCATGAATACGAAGCAATACCGTGAAATGCCCATGTTACAAATTAAATTTAGGCATTCAATATGACCTTAGTTTAAAAATAAATATAAATTACATATTAAACCCTTGATTGATGAAAAAAACCTGATGCCGCATAAATGAGAAATTAGAAACTGGAAATTGGAAATTTGGGATTATCAAATGTCCAATTTTAATTCTTTTTAATGGATAAATTTCGAATATTTTTTGTCTTTTGTTTTTCAAATTTTGTTTTTTATTGCTTTATGTTTGTGGCCTTATTTTTAACATATATGAATTCATACAAAAAGTATTTACCGTACATTATTCCTATTGGCATTTTTGCTTTGCTTACCATGGTTTTTCTCGCTCCGGCCTTTGATGGCAAGGTGGTGAAACAGGGCGATATACAGCAATACAGCGGGGCATCCAAAGAAATTTTGGATTATAAAGCCAAAGACGGCAAAGGCCCACTGTGGACTAACTCCATGTTTGGCGGTATGCCTTCGTACCAAATTTCTTACTCTCCTCCTAATAACTATGCTCAGTATTTGAGATTGATAACCCCATTTAAGCACCCGCTTAACATGTTATTTTTCGGGATGGTTTTTGCATTTATTTTGTTGCTCACTTTTGGTGTTAATCCATGGATAGCGGCAATCGGAGGAGTTGCTTATGCATTTGCAAGTTATAATGTAATACTTATTGAGGCAGGGCATAATACTAAGTTGTATGCCATTGCATATGCTCCATTATTATTGGCAGGATTAAATTTATTGTTATCAAAAAAATACTTGCTTGGAGCCGGGATTACTGCAGCCGCAATGGCTTTACAACTGCAGGCCAATCACTTTCAGATAACCTATTATCTTGTAATAATAATTGCTCTTTGGCTACTGGCCGAATTTATTGTGGCAATTAAAAATAAAACATTAAGACCTTTAATTATAGCTTCTGCACTATTTGGTGGAGCATCTTTAGTAGGCTTGGGAACCAACAGTGTCTCATTATTATTAACAGAAGAATACTCAAAAGAAACCATTCGTGGTAAATCGGAACTTACCACGCTGCCGGATACAACAAAGAAAAAAGTGGCAAGTACCGGACTGGATATTGA
>CAYHCM010000203.1:0-5437 GCA_964355045.1 uncultured Chitinophaga sp.
GTTGAATCAATTCGAATGTATTTATAGTCCATAAGGATTATTAAAATTACAACAATAATCAGGCTCAAAAAAAGTCCAATTGCCAATGTTACTAATATTCCATTTTCACCAATCCTTGTAAATACTTTTATCAAAGAAAATATTAAACCAATGGCTGAAAGTAGAATCCAAAAGAACCATAAAATATATCCTGATTTAAATTTTGTTGTTGTCATTTTTATTATTGTCAACTTTTAATTACCCTCAATAAATTTTTAATAAAGCTATCTGCAATTGGATGGCTTTATACCATATTTCAAGTAAATTTTAAATATGGTATGAATTCTGAATAATCCTATTACAACTATACGATTATCCCATCAATATGATAGGATAATTTAAAAATATGATAGGATAATTTTTGATTTTAAGCTCACAGACATTTCAATTGTAGCTCAAAATCAACCAAAATTGAGCTTTATTTTTTAATTGAATGAGCTATAAATAACAAAATAAACTTTAACCTTCAACCTTAACCTCAACCTCAACCTTTATTCTACCCCATTATTATCCCCTTAATATCCATTTTTATTTTATCTGCCAAATTATTGGCCATGGTATCCGATTGGCTTTCGGCATAAATACGGATAATAGGTTCGGTGTTCGATTTGCGAAGATGAACCCACTCATCACCAAATTCTATTTTTAAACCATCAATTTTATTAATGGGCTGCTTGCTGTATTTTTCTTCTATTTTTTTAAAAATCAAATCAAGATTTACGGTTTCGTCCAATTCAATTTTATTTTTTGAGATGGTATAATCAGGGTAAGTCATTCTAAGACCTTTAACGCTTTTTCCGCTTTTGGCCAAATGACTAAGGAATAAGGCAATTCCAACCAAGGCATCACGGCCATAATGGAGTTCGGGATAAATAATACCACCATTGCCTTCTCCGCCAATTATGGCTTTTACTTTTTTCATCATTTCCACCACATTCACTTCGCCTACAGCACTGGCAAAATATTCACCGCCGCTTTTCAAAGTAATATCTTTTAAGGCACGGGTAGATGAAAGATTACTAACGGTATTCCCTTTTTTATTTTTTAAAATATAATCGGCTACGGCTACAAGCGTGTATTCTTCGCCAAACATTTCTCCGTCTTCGCAAACAAAAGCCAGGCGATCCACGTCCGGGTCAACCACTATTCCAAGTTGGGCTGCTGAGCGTTTTACTTCGCTTGATAATTCGCCTAAATGCTCGGGCAAAGGCTCAGGATTATGCGGAAATTTTCCTGTTGGTTCACAAAATATTTCTACCACTTCCTCTACTCCTAAAGCCTTTAACAACATAGGAACTACAACCCCGCCCGATGAATTTACCCCATCCACCACTATTTTATATTTTTTAGCCCTAATGGCTTCCACATCCACCAAATGCAGTTTTAAAATGGCGTCAATATGTTTTTGAAAATAATTATCTTTAATAGTTAAAGTCCCTATTTCATCAATTTCCGGAAAATCAAAATCTCCGAGTTCAGCCATTTCTAATATTTTTAGTCCATCCTTTTCAGAAATAAATTCGCCTTTATGATTCAATAATTTTAAGGCATTCCATTGTTTCGGATTATGACTTGCTGTAATAATAATACCTCCGGCAGCCTTTTCCCATTCCACTGCCAATTCAACCGTTGGGGTAGTTGACAATTGCAGATTTATTACATCAAACCCACAGCCTATTAAGGTACCAGATACTAAATTATTAACCATGGGGCCAGAAATACGAGCATCACGACCTACCACAATGGAATTATTATCTGTATTTTGACGAAGCCAAAAAGCAAATGCCGTTGTAAATTTAACAATGTCGGATGGTGTGAGGCCTTCGCCAGCTTTGCCTCCTATAGTTCCTCGTATCCCTGAGATGGACTTTATTAATGTCATAAAATGTCTGCAAAAATATAGAAGATTTTTTGAAAAGAGCTTAATTCTTTTATCCCTTTCAACTTTTTTAAAAACAGAAATAATTTTAGTTTTTAAAAAAATAATTAAAATTGTCTTTAATATTATACATTTATTTCTATTTTTGCTATGCAAACCAGCTTGTCGCTTTTAATATCACTTTCGTGAATTTAGAGGAGGAAAGTCCGGGCAACACAGAGCGGCACACTCTTAGAAATGAGAGGTTTCGGCATAAAAACCGAAAACAGAAAGTGTTACAGAAAATAACTACTCAGGTTTCGAAAGAAATCGGAGAAAAGATGAAAACGCGGAGTAAAAGCCCACGCATTATGCAGCGATGTATAATTGGAAAAAACCTTGTGCGTTGTAAGACCATGTAAACCTTGTATTTAGGGTTGCTCGCCCTATTCAGCCAGCAATGGCTGGGGACAAGGAGGGTAGGTCGCATAGATAAATGACAGGCATCCGCCTCAGGCGGATACAGAACCCGGCTTATCGGTTTGCATTTTTTTTGAATAATAAATTATGGCAAGAATATTAATTGTTGACGACGAAGCCAGTATTCGTGAAACCCTAAAGGAAATCCTGACGTATGAAGGATATGAAGTTGACTTGGCCGAGGATGGAGCCGAAGCCTTGGAGATGCTGCGCAAAACGGAGTACGATGTGGCCTTGTGCGACATTAAAATGCCAAAAATAGATGGCCTTGAATTATTGGACAGGGTAAAAGGTATTGCAGATGACGTTTCGTTTATCATGATTTCAGGTCATGGAACTATTGAAACAGCGTTGGAAGCTACCAAGCGCGGAGCTTACGATTTCATTTCAAAACCACCTGATTTAAATAAACTTTTAATAACTGTTAGAAATGCTGCCGAGAAAAATAATCTGGTTATTGAAACCAAAGTTTTAAAACGCAAAATTTCGAAAACCAAAGAAATAATAGGTGATTCGCCGGCCATAATAAAAATTAAACAAACCATTGAAAAGGTAGCGCCAACAGATGCAAGGGTGATGATAACCGGCCAAAACGGAACCGGTAAAGAATTAGTAGCCCGCTGGCTTCACGAACGAAGCAACCGCTCCAATATGCAATTGGTAGAAGTGAATTGCGCAGGAATACCTTCCGAACTGATAGAAAGTGAATTGTTCGGTCACGAAAAAGGATCCTTTACCTCAGCAATTAAGCAACGAATAGGTCAGTTTGAAAGAGCAGATAACGGCACCATATTTTTAGATGAAATTGGTGATATGAGCCTTTCAGCACAGGCAAAAGTTTTAAGAGCTTTACAGGAAAATAAAATAACCCGTGTGGGTGGTGAAAAAGAAATAGACGTAAATGTTAGGGTAATTGCAGCTACCAATAAAGACCTTCGGAAGGAAATTGATAACGGAACTTTTCGTGAGGATCTTTATCATCGGTTGAGCGTAATTTTAATCCATGTACCCAGCCTGAATGAAAGGGTAGAAGATATTCCTTTATTGGCTGAGAAATTTGTATCTGACATTTGTGAAGAGAACGCTATGCCCCGCAAACAGCTAACTTCGGGTGCTATGCAGGAACTTAAAAATATTATTTGGAGTGGTAATATCCGTGAATTGAGAAATGTAATTGAACGTTTGGTAATATTATGTGGCGATAAAATTACAGAAAACGATATCATCAATTTTGCAAACCCAATGGGTGGAAAAACAGCCAATCTGGAAGACGTGGTGAATAAATTTGAAAAATTTCAGGAGTTTAAAGATTATGCCGAACAGGTTTTTATTGATTCAAAACTAAGAAAAAATGCCTGGAACGTAGCCAA
The DNA here is from genome assembly GCA_964355045.1 of uncultured Chitinophaga sp. Taxonomy (GTDB): domain Bacteria; phylum Bacteroidota; class Bacteroidia; order NS11-12g; family UBA9320; genus JABWCE01. The sequence continues at coordinate 3,748 of CAYHCM010000203.1, forward strand.
AACCGCCCAGGAAATAGATATTCAACGCAGCCATCTTTATAATAAAATTGAAAAGTTTAATTTAAAACGTAAAGGGGCGTAAATAATTTAGAATTACGAATTACGAATTTGTTCGATTATCTTCAATGTCCATTACTCATGCGTCAGCCGTCCCCCTTATAAAGGGGGTAGGGGGATGTGTTTCCAATTAAATAAATGTTCTGCATAACATATTCAGCCAATATTAATTATTCTTTAGTATATACATACTCGTGCGTCAGCCGTCCCCCTTATGAAGGGGGTAGGGGGATGTGTTTCCATTGCTACTAATGTTCAACGATTACAACAAAAACTTAAAAAACTTTGCTCAATCGCATCGCAACAATAGCACCAAAGCTGAAGTTCGGTTATGGTGTGAATTACTTCGAAACAAGCAAATGCTTAGTTTTTCATTTTTAAGGCAAAGACCAATTGATAAATATATTGCTGATTTTTTTTGCAAAGATTTAAAATTAATTATTGAAGCAGATGGTTATTCCCATGGGTTGGAAGAAATTTTTATTCAAGATATTGAAAGAGAAAAAAGACTAATAGAATTAGGCTATACTATTTTGAGATTTCATGATGAGGAAATTATGAATGATATAGTGAATGTGGGTAGAGTGATTGAAAATTGGATAATTGAGAATAAAGGGAAAGACATCCCCCTACCCCCTTCAAAGGGGGACACTGCTGCTGAAAGAGATAGGTTGTTAAACAATTCAACCCAATTTTTAATTGCAGGAAAAATTGTAGCCATTCCAACCGAAACAGTTTACGGACTTGCTGCAAATGCCTTAGATGAAAACGCGGTTACCGAAATATTTAAAATAAAAAACCGTCCTTTCTTTGATCCGTTAATTGTTCATATTTCAGATATTAATGAAGTAGAAAAATATTCAACTTATTTTCCTGAAAAGGCTAAAAAGTTAGCAATTGAATTTTGGCCGGGGCCTTTAACATTAATATTACCAAAAAATAAAATTATCCCTGATTTAGTTACTTCCGGATTGCCATTTGTAGGTTTGCGGGTTCCTAATCATCCGTTAACTCTAAAATTATTAAAGGAACTTCCTTTTCCATTGGCTGCTCCAAGTGCCAATCCCTTTGGATATGTTAGCCCGACTACAGCCCAACATGTCAAAGATCAATTAGGTGAAAAAATTTCATATATATTAGATGGTGGCCCGTGTGAAGTTGGATTGGAATCTACCATTGTAATGTTTGAAAATAATGAAAACCCTGTGATATTAAGGCTTGGCGGATTGAGTATTGAAAGCATTGAAAACTGTATCGGGAAAGTTTCTTTAAATATCGCTTCCCACTCCAAACCCAATTCACCCGGGCAATTGGACAAACATTATGCTACCCGAACACCTTTAAAACCGGTTACAGAAATTGAAATTAATTCAATAGATAAATCCAAAATCGGAGCTATTGTTTTTCATACACCTTTTGATTTTTTGCCAATTCAAAATCAAAGAATATTATCTCCTAATCAATCATTAGATGAAGCAGCCCACTATCTTTTTAAATCTATGAGGGAATTGGATGATATGGATTTCGAATTAATTTTGACAGAAAATTTTCCTGATGAAGGGCTTGGAAAAGCTATTAATGACAGGCTTTGCAGAGCAAGAGGTTAGCTAAAATTGTATTTTAACTATACTTA